>CAZDBC010000084.1:0-9220 GCA_964503295.1 uncultured Kiloniellaceae bacterium
CGCCGAGGTGGCGTCAGTTTGTCGGAAACGGCCAGGGCCTACGCCGGCCGGTGCTGCCCGAACTGCTCGCCCCTCGCAAGATGCAATCAGCATGCAATGAAACGCTCCATTCGTATTGCCCTTGCCGTTTTCGCCGGTCTCGTCGTTCTCGTCCTCGGCGCCGTGGTGTCGATCCCGCTGATCGCGCCCAACGAACTGCGCGAAGCCGCCCTTCGCCGCGTCTCTTCGGCGATCGGGAGCGAGGTTGCGGTGACGGGCGAATTCCGCCTCACGCCCTCCCTGACGCCAGCACTGGTCGCAACCGAAGTGACCGTCGCCAACGCGCCCTGGGGCAGCAGGCCGGAGATGTTCTCGGCCCAACGCCTGGAGATCGAGCTTCAACTGATGCCGCTGCTGTTCGGCGCCGAAATCAGGATCGACCGTCTGGTCGTCGCCGGTGCGGATGTCCTTCTCGAATCCGGCAAGAACGGCTTGAACTGGCTCTCCCACCGCTCATCGCAGGCGGACCATGAAGCCCGGTCGGAGCAAACCGGTCGGAACAGCGGCTTGGCCGCGCTGACCGAGGTTGCCTTGCGCGACAGTCGGATCCTTTACAAAGACCTCGAGACCGGCCGCTCATGGGACGGCTCCGTCGAACGGCTGAACTGGCAGGCGAACGACCTGGAGAGCACGCTGGTTATCGATGCCATCGGTAGTTATGCCGATGAGCGCGTCGCCCTGCGCGGCACGTTGGGTGCGATCGCTACGCTGCTCGACTTCGACGAACCCTATCCGGTCGATCTGAATGTGGAAGTCGGCAGCGCCGCCATGAACGTAGCGGGGTTGCTCGGCCTGCCTGCGGCGGCTGAAGCGACCGATCTTGCCATCGGCGTCGATCGATTGGAGCGCGAGACGCTCGAAAGTCTCCTGGATTTCGGGATGCCGCTACCGGGTCCCTACTCGGGGCAGGCCCGCATGGTCGCTACGTCCGCGGGACTCGCGCTCTCGGACCTGGATCTGCGTGCCGGAGGTCCCGAAAGCGTCTTCGTCTCGATCACCGGCGGCGAGATCGCAGACCTCATGCGCGGCGAGAATCTGATGCTTCCGACCTCGCTGCAGGCAAGCTCGTTGAGCGCACTCGGCGAGCGCTTTGGCCTCGCCCTGCCGGACCTCGGATCGGTCGAACTGGAAGGCCGCATCACCGGTTCGATCGTCAGTGCCGACGTCATCGGCCTGACGGGTCGCATCGAAAGTCGCAAGGAAGACGACAGGCTTTTGGAGATCACAGATGGGCAGATCGACAATCCTTTGGAGCCCGAGGCGGTCGACCTGGCGTTCCGCCTGCAAGGGTCGAGCTTGGCGTCGTTGGGCCGTACCCTGGGTCTTCCCCTGCCGGCGCTGGGTCCGTACCGCGTTCGCGCGAACCTCACTGGATCGCCAGCCAACCTGACATTCACTGGACTGAACGGGATCGCCGGCGGCGAGGGCGGTCTCCAACTCCAGGTGGAAGAAGGATCTGTCGCCGACCTGCGGGGAGACAGCGTGCTGTCCCTTCCCGTTAAGCTGTTCGGGCCGGAATTGGCGCATGCTGCGCAACTTGTCGGCCGGTCCATCGAGCCTTTCGGGCCGGTCACGCTGACGGGAACCCTCTCGGGCACCCCGAGTTCGCTGGCCCTCGAAGGGCTCGACGGGCGGGCCGGAAGCGCTCCCGCAGCGACAGTCGAGATGGCTGGCACCATCGACAACATCCGCGAAGCGCGTGGGCTGGCCATCGATTTCGTTGTCGAGGCCCGCTCCTTGGCCGAGCTTCAACCCCTCTTCGACCTCGAGCTGGCCGCCAGTCCTGCCCTTCGTCTGTCCGGTCGGCTGCACGGCGATGTCTCTGCCTTCACGCTGAAGGAGACGAGACTTACGATCGACGATGCGATCGCCATGGGAACAATCGAGATCGCGGGCCTGTTCGCAGACCGGCCGAAGATAACCGGACGGTTGCAAGCCAAGCAGCTCGACCTGGATAGATTGCCCGGTCTCTTCGGCGACGGTGCGGGTCGAGCCGACGACGGCCGGGAAGCCACCCTTCCGGTCGATTTCATGGACGAGCTCGAGGCCGATCTCGCGCTGCAGGCCGATGAACTCACCTACGCCGGCTACCGCCTGAACGACGTACAAGCAAAGCTCCTGCTCTCCAATGGCACACTTTCGCTGGACAACGTCAGCGCCAAGATCGCGAGCGGCACGCTTTCCGCGGACTTCGTTGCCGATGCCGAGCCCCGGTCCGCCACGACGGACGTGAGCTTCAGGCTCACTGCCGACAATCTCAGTGCCTCGCAGCTTTTGCCGTTGGACAAGGCCGAACGCGCGACCGGCGAACTCGACATCGATATCGCCGTCGATGCGACCGGGCGCACGGTCGATCAGCTCATCGGCGATCTGCAGGGCGAGGTGACGCTGTTGTCCGAGCAGGGCCGCCTGACGGATGTTCCGCTCAACCGACTCGTTCCCGATCTCGACATCTTCGGCATCCTTCCCTTCTTCCAGGACCGCGATCCGACGATCCGGGTCAACTGCCTGATCGGCGAGTTCGACGTCGAGGAGGGAGTCGCACGCACGGACGCGCTGCTCGACACGGAGCGCATGACGATCCTGGGGGAGGGCTCGATCAACCTCGACGCCCGAACGCTGGACCTGACGTTCCAGCCGCGTTCCAAGAGCCGCAAGCTGTCCAAGTCGTCGATACCGATCGATATTCGCGGAAGCCTGACCGACCCCGCCATCGAACCAAGGGTCCCGGAGGCCGTCGGCGGCGCAGTGCGCGGATTCTTTGGTGGTCTGCTGGTGCCGCTGAACCAGATCTCCGCCCTGTTCGGCGACGAGGCGATCGACGCCTGCGGCGACGCCCTGCGTGAGGCAGCCGAGCGCCGAGGGCCGCGCGGATGAGATCCCGAAGAGATGAGTGGCGTGTCCGCAGCGCGCGGGGATCTCGGCGGCGGTTTGCTTCCCTTGCGGCTTGACGCCACTATCGCGGCTCCGGGGACGGAGGGTGAGCATGGGCAGCCGCTTGGCGGGCAAACGGATCCTTGTAACCGACGCGTTGCGGTTCATGGGGCCGGCATTGACGGCCGGTTTCGCCGAAGAAGGCGCCGAGATCGTCGCCGACAGCCGGGACCAGCGGGACCCGGCCGCGGCCGGGGCAACGGTCGCGGCGGCCGGCCGGATCGACGTCCTGGTCGCCAATCTGGCGGCGGACAATCCGCGGACCGCGGCGGTCGACACCAGCGACGACCAGTGGCTGGCCATGTACGACGCCCTGGTGCATCCACTCCATCGTCTGTTGCGGGCCGCACTGCCGCAGATGATCTCCCGCCGGCAGGGGAAGATCCTGGTTATCGGCAGTGCCTCTGCTTTGCGCGTTCAGCCGAACTGGTCGGCCTATGCCTCGGCACGTGCCGCACAGCTCGCTTATGTCCGTGCCGTGGCGATCGAGGCGGCGCCGCACAACGTGCAGGTCAACGCCATCGCCCAGGCGTTCGTCGAGAATCCGACCTACTTTTCGCCGGACTACGTGCAAACCCCGGAGTTGAAGGAGCGCCTCCGCCAGGTGCCGCTCGGCCGCCTGGCGACGGGCGGAGAGGACGCCAAGCTGGCAACCTATCTGGTCAGCGACGAGAGCGATTTCATGGTCGGTCAGGTGATCGCGTTTGCCGGCGGGTGGCACATCTAGGCTGCGACCCGGACCCGCGGATCTCGCCTTCGCACCGACTGCCACCGAAGAGGTGCCGCTGCGACGCGGCCCCGAGGAATGCCGGAACTGCAGTGCAGGCTGTTCCGGCGGGGAAATGCATTTGGTCGCGGTTGGCCGACTTCGCAAAGCGCGGTCACTGGACGGAGCGGATGTCCCGTCCTTTCTCTGAAACCACTGCCGCGGCCTCCCTCAACGCGAGATCCTTCCAGGTGGCATCCTCCAGGCTGCCTTCGATCGCCCGCTCAAGCCGATCGACGATCCCCTCGACTGCCGCGTTTGCGGCCGGTTCTACAGCTGGTCCAGACCGACCGTGCGACTCGCCACGCACCGCCTTAAGGATGCTGGCGAGTGGGGTGGCCTCCGGCGGCACCGCAGGGATGAGGCGCGGCGGTTCGTCGTCGGTCGTCTGCAAGAGACCGGCCCGCCGCATGGCGTCCAGGACCGGTGCCAACGCCTGCATCGGAATCCTGAGCCGCTCGGCCAGCGTCGCCGCCTCAATGGCCGGCCCGCCGGCATAGAAATTGCGGCCGATGGCAGCCATCGCGAGCAGCGCAATTCTCTCCCGCAGCCGGTTGCCGACGACGGCGCCTCCATCCTTGCCGAGCACATACTCCGGATTCTGGTGGTAGAAGGCGATGCTCGCGCCGGTCAAAAGAACCAGCCAGCCGAGATAGAGCCAGATCATGAAGACGATCGGCGTGGCGAAGCCCGAATAGATCGCCGTGTACTTGGCCGAGGTGGCGACGAAGGCGGCGAACAGCCAGCCCAGCCCGTTCCACAGGACCCCCGCGACAGCCCCGCCCAGCAGCGCGGAGCGTGTCTGAACCCGAGTATTGGGCACGAAGATATATATGAAGGTGAAGGCCGCTATCACCATCAGGGTTGGGATCAGACGCCCGATCACCTCGATGATCCAGCCGAGCGGCTCTATCGCCGCGAGCCGTTCGACCACCGGTGCCGCCGTCAGCGATGCCATGATCCCGAGCGAGGAAAAGATCAAGACCGGGCCGATGACGACAACGCTGAGATAGTCCCGGAAACGTTGCAGAAAGCTTCGCTCCTCGCCGACGTGCCAGACGTGGTTGAAGGCGCGCTCGATCTTTTGAATCAGGGAAACGACCGTATAGAAAAGGAGTGCGAAGCCGACAAAGCCGAGCACGCCGACTCGCGTGTTGTCGACGAACTCGACGATCCTCTCCGTGATCTCGCCCGCCCGTTCCCCGAGCGGGGCGAGCAGATTGAGCAGGAACGGCTCGATCTGATTGTGGACGCCGAAGCCCTTCAGGACCGAAAAGCTGATCGCCAGCAGCGGCACGAGCGAGAGCAGGGTCGTGTAGACGAGGCTCATGGCCCGGAGCGTGAGCTGGTCGCCGCCCAGATCGCGAAGCACGCCGTAACCGATTCTCAGGCCGCTGAGCAGTGCCGTCTTCCAGCGCGGCAGCGCGCCCGGATCGGCCTGCTCCAGCAATCGCTGGATGCGGGACGGGACTTCGGCGAACTGCGGTAGCTTGCTCATAGCGACGATGATCCGGCCGCTTGCGCTGGAATCTATATCCAGCCTCTCCGCTTGAAGAAAAGGTAGGGCACCAGCATGGAGATCACCATGGCAATCAGCGCGAACGGATAGCCGAGCGTCCAACCGAGTTCCGGCATAACGGTGAAGTTCATGCCATAGATGCTGGCGATCAAGGTCGGCGGCAGAAAGACCACCGCCACCACCGAGAAGATCTTAATGATGGCGTTCTGCTCGATGTTGATCATGCCGAGCGTGGCGTCGAGCAGAAATGTGATCTTGTTGGACAGGAACCCGACGTGCTCGCTCAACACGTCCACATCGCGCGCCACAAGACGCAGCCTGTCCGCCGAGGCCTTGTCCGCCTGGATATGATCGAGCTCCCGGGCGAAGCGAACGACCCGCGAGAGCCCGACCAGGCTTTCGCGGGCCTTCGACACGGTGTCGCCGTTGCGGCCTACGCGCTGCATCTGTTCCTTGAAGTCGTGGGCCGCCCGTCGCTGGCCATCGGCGAAAACGGCGCGGCTGAGCGAATCGAGCTCCTGACCGACCTCTTCGAGCACGTCGGCGATGCGATCCACGATGGCATCCATCAGTCCGGCAAAAGCGATCTGCGGGCTGGCACAGGTCGACGGCATCCGCTGTACGCTGGCGGCGAAGGTCGCAAACGAGGACGGCTCGGCGTAGCGGACGGTCACGAGGTGTCGGGGCGTCAGCACGAAGGTCACGTCAGTATTTTCGGGGTACTCGACCCGCGCCTTGATCAGCAGCGGCGCCGTCATGACGGCCGCGCTGCCACTCCCGTAGATCCGGCTCGACGCCTCGATTTCGGCCATCTCTTCGGGCGTCGGAATCTCGGCGCCGACGATCCGCTCGACGGCTTCTTCCTCCTCATGGCTCGGTTCGAACAGGTCGATCCAGGCAGCAAACGGTGCGGCCTCCAAGCCGGCTTCCGCAGCCTCGAGACGGCAGCGGCCCGCTTCAAGTCGATATGTCCGCAGCATCGAGGCTTGCACTCCCGTCACATTAGGCAATGCCGGCGCGGCTCCGTCGGCCAAGGCCGGCGAGACACCCGGCAAACGTTCTGGCGCGCCGCGCGTTTCCTACAGCATCTGAGCGGGTGTCGTACGGCCGGTTCTGGCCTTCACGGCGTGAGCGGCCAGGTCGCGCCCGAGGTTCCAGACCGAACCCGGCACCCGATGGCAGCGCGCGATGGTGTCGGCGAAGCCGTCCCGAATCCAGCGGCGGTCGTCCTCCGAGATGGTCAGCGACGGCAGCAGCTTGATGATGTTCACACCCGGCCCGGAGACCTGGCAGACGATCCGGTGATCCTTGAACAGTGGGATCAGGACCATCTGGCAAAAGAGTCCCTTGTTGGCGGTTTCCAGAAGGCTCCAGGCAGCCTTGAGCTTGAGGCTGCGCGGCGCGGCGAACTCGATACCGAGCATCAGGCCCTTGCCGCGCACCTCCGCCACCATCTCGTGGCGCGCCTGAATGTCTCGCAGATCGGCCTGGAGCGACTCGCCCATCGCGGCGGCGCGTGCGATCAGCCGCTCCTCCTCAAGCACCTGCAGCGTCGCGAGCGCCGCGGCCATGGCCAGGTCGTTCTTGCTGAAGGTCGAGCCGTGCACCAGCGCACGATCCATCCGGTCGAACAGCTTGGCGAAGATCCACTGACGGGTCAGCAGGGCGGCCACCGGCACGAAGCCGCCCGAGAGCGCCTTCGACAAGAGCACCATATCGGGCTCGACTCCCCAGTGCTCACAGGCCAGGAAGCGGCCGGTGCGTCCCATGCCGGTCTGGATCTCGTCGGCGATGAAGAGCGCGCCGTGCTTGCGGCACAGCCGCAGCGCCCCGGAAAGGTAGTCGTCGCCGGGCATGTAAACGCCCTTGCCCTGGATCGGCTCGACGATGAAGGCCGCAACGTCGCCGCCGGCCAGCACCGCCTCGAGAGCGGCCAGGTCGTTGAAGGGAATCTCGACGCAGTCGGGCAACAACGGTTCGAAACCTGCCTTGAACACGGGCGTGCC
Source organism: uncultured Kiloniellaceae bacterium (assembly GCA_964503295.1). GTDB lineage: Bacteria > Pseudomonadota > Alphaproteobacteria > Kiloniellales > Kiloniellaceae > CAZDBC01. The sequence goes on from CAZDBC010000084.1 coordinate 7,265, forward strand.
GTTGAGCGAAAGCGCGCCCATGGTCAGGCCGTGATAGGCGTTGCGGCAGTAGACGATCTTCGTTCGGCCGGTGGCCGTGCGGGCGAACTTGATGGCGCTTTCGGCCGCCTCGGCGCCGCTCGAGCAGAAATAGGCGCGCTCCAGGCCGGTCAACGCGGCAAGGCGTTCGGCCAGCAGGCCGGCCAGCAGCGAGACGTCCATCTGGACGAGGTTGGCGAGGCCGGCGTCCAGGACCTGCTTCAGGGCCGCGATCACCGTCGGGTGGTTGCGGCCGATCGCATGAACGCCGAAGCCGCTCAGAAGGTCGAGATAGCGGTTGCCGGAAGCGTCGGTCAGATGGGGCCCTTCGGCCGCCACGAAGTCGACATCGTAGCCGAGCGTTTTCAGGACCCGCACGAGCTGGGCGTTGAGATAGCGCTCGTGCAGCGCGTACTTCTCGCCGCGACGCGCCGCCAGCAGGCCGTTCAGGTCCGTCGTCAGCCCAGTCCCGTAAGCATCCATGGTCGTATCCGCTTCCGCGCCGGTCGATACCGGGAATCGGCGCGACCGGCGCCACTCTGGCGGTTTGGCGCAGCTTTGTCACCAGGAGCGACTGATCACGGCTCCGGTCCGACACGCACCAGAGCCTTGCCCCTGTTCTCGCCGGCCAGCAGGCGCAACAGATGGCCGGGCGCGAGTTCGAGGCCCTCCGCGATGTCCTCACGGCAGGCGAGCCGGCCGGCGCGCAGCCAGTCCGCCAGCTGCTCCCGGGCCGGTTCCGCCCGATGCAGATGGTCGAGGATCAGGAAGCCTTCCATGCGCGCACGCTTGACCAGGAGCTGTCGCTGATAACGCGGTCCCTGGGGCGCGTCGGGCGCCTCGAGCGCCCGACTCGGCAGGCCCATAGTGCCGCAGATCACGATTCGCGCGCCCTCGTTGATCAAGGCCATGACGGCATCCGAGATCGGACCGCCGACGTTGTCGAAATAGACGTCGATACCCCGCGGGCAGGCCTCGCGCAGCGCGGCCAGCAGGTCGGGGCTCTGTTTGTAATCGATCGCGGCGTCGTAGCCGAACTCCTCCTGGCAGGCGGCGACCTTGGCCGCGCTCCCGGTGATTCCCACCGTGCGGCAGCCCAGGATCTTGGCAACCTGGCCGACCGTCGAGCCGACCGCCCCGGCCGCGGTCGAGACCGCGACGGTCTCCCCCGCCGCGGGTCGGCCGACCTCGGTCAGGCCGATATAGCCGGTCAGGCCCGTCAGCCCGAGCAGGTGCAGGTTCGCGGTCAGCGGCGCCGCGCCGGGGTCGAGCTTGCGGTCGATGTCGCTGCCGTCGGACAGCGCCCATTCGCGCCAGCCCTGGCGCCCGGCGACGAGGTCGCCGACGGCGTAGTCCCGATGGTTCGAGGCCACGACCTCGCCCACGGTGAAGCCGTGCATGACCGCACCGAGCGGCACCGGGTCGCGATAGTTCGGAAGGTCGTCGATCCAGCCGCGCATGGCCGGCTCGAGGGAGAGATAGATGACGCGGATCAGCATCTGACCCGGCCCTGGCGCCGGGCGCTCGACCCGCTCCGGTTCGAAGAGATCGGCCGTCACCCGGCCGTCGCGCGGCCGCGCGACCAGGCGGAACTGCAGGCCGTCGCGCCCGGCTGCGGAGGCCACCGCGCTACTCCACGGTCACCGACTTGGCGAGGTTGCGCGGCTGGTCGACGTCGGTGCCCTTGAGGACGGCCGTGTGGTAGGCGAGCAACTGCACGGGAACGGTATAGAGAATCGGCGCCACGAAGGGGGCGATGCGCGGCAGCTCGATACAGTGGGCGGCGCTGTCGCCAATCCGCTCCAGGCCCTGCGCATCGGACAGCAGGATGACCTTTCCGCCGCGCGCGTGGACCTCCTGCACGTTGCCGGCGGTCTTGTCGAACAGCGGTCCCGAGGGCGCGCAGACGATGATGGGCACGGCCTCGTCGATCAGCGC
>CAZDBC010000084.1:9230-9558 GCA_964503295.1 uncultured Kiloniellaceae bacterium
GCCGGCTGCGTAACCTTCGGCGTGGATATAGCTGATTTCCTTGAGCTTCAGGGCGCCTTCAAGGGCGATCGGATAGAGCGAGCCGCGTGCCAGGTAGAGCACGTCGCGCGCCTCGGCCACGGTCTGGGCGATGCCGCGGATCGCCTGATCATGGTTGAGGATCTCGGCCAGCCCGGCTGGGACCTCGAGCAGGGCCTGCGACAGCTTGTCGATCTGGGCCTCGTCGACCGTGCGACGCGCCTTGGCCACCGCGATGGCAAGGCAGGCGAGCACCGTGAGCTGGGTGGTGAAGGCCTTGGTCGAGGCGACGCCGATCTCGGGGCCGGCC
>CAZDBC010000085.1:0-9533 GCA_964503295.1 uncultured Kiloniellaceae bacterium
GCTCGGCCTCCGGCGCCGCGTTCCCCTTGAGTGCGCTCACCGCACCGCCCAAGGTTACCTGAATGTCCAATTCATGCGCCTGCCGCTCGCTTCCTTCGGCCGAGGCCTCGAGTGCAACCTTGGCCTTCACGATCTGAGTGATTGCCTCGGCCGTCGCATCGCGCCCGATCGCCTGCCTGCCCGCCTCTTGCCACGCCGCCGCCGCGCGCAGCGAGAGCCCCGCCTGGGTGAAGTGACGGGCGATAACCTCGGGCCGCGACCGGGCTATTTCGGGAAAGCGCTCCTCGATGACGTTTGCGATGAGGCCGTGCAGAGCCTGACGGCGCCGATGCAGAAGGCTCTCGTAGGCAGCGTCCTGGATGAGGGAATGCTTGAAGAGGTAGAGGGCATTGGGCGGGGCGCCACGACGGAACACGAGCTCCGATGCGACCAGTGCGGCAAGACGCGAGTCCAGCTCGGGTCGGTCCCAGGGAACCACGGCCTCGAGCAGGCCATATGAGAACTGCCGGCCGATGACCGCACCGATCTGCGCAATCTCCTTGGCCGGACCGAGCTGATCGAGCCGGGCCATCAGCAGATCCTGAAGGGTTGCGGGAATGCCCTCCGCCGCGCCGCACAGATCCGGGACCCGGGCGGCCTCGCCGATCGCGGGGTCTTCGAGCACGGATTTCGTCATCTCCTCCAGAAACAGGGGAACGCCGTCGCTGCGCTCGACGATGAGTTCGATGGCGGCGCGCGATACGCACCGTCCCGCGGTCAAATGCTTCACCAGGCACCGTCGCTCGGTGCGGGTAAGCTGATCGAGCGAAACAGAGGTCACGTGGCTGCAACCAAGACCGGCAATTCGATACCCGGGGCGGTGGGTCGCGACCAGCAGCGCCGGCATGTTCTCGACCCGCTCGATCAAACGCTCGAAAAACTCGCGCGAGCTCGGATCCAGCCACTGTATGTCCTCGACGGTGATGAGAAGCGGCCGTCGGGCGGACAAGATCGCCATGACCGTCAGCAGGGCCCGGAAGATCGCCTCTTTTTTCGCCTGCGGATCGGCACCCACGCCCGCCGGCCCGCAGTCGGCCGAAGCCGACAGCAAGGCGGAGAGCGGCTCCAACAACCCTTCGGTGTCGCCGACGTTCGCGCTCAACCATCGGGCAAGCTTCTGCCGGCGGGTGGCCGGCCCATCCTCTGCGGTCGTCTCCACGGCCCGTTCCAGCCGACCGACAATCGGATGAAAGGCGGAGTTGCGCGGATACGGATGGCAATCGAGACGGATCCGTTCGCAGCTGCCCGAAGGCAGGCTCTCGCGCAGGCCGCGCAGAAGCCGCGATTTACCGATGCCCGGCTCGCCGGAAACAAGGATCGCCTGTCCGTCGCCTTCCACGGCCTGAAGCCAGCGCTGCCGCAGAAGCGAGATCTCCTCATCGCGGCCGATCAGCGGCGTCTTCCGGCCGGGGCGCAAGGCCTCGAACCGTCCTTCGATTCGCCGTTCGGAGTGGACCCGCCAGATCCGCTGCCCGCTGGCAAAGCCTTTGAGTGGCCGCGCCCCGAGATCCTGGCAGACGAAAAGGTCTCCGAGCAGCCGACGGGTCGAATCGGCCACGAGAATCTCGTCGGGCCCTGCCTGTGCCTGGAGCCTGGCCGCGAGATTGGGCGCTTCTCCCACGACCGATTGTTCCTCAAGAGCCCCCTCGCCGCCGAAGCCACCGACCACTACGCGGCCGGTGGCAATCCCGATTCGCACCTGAAAGCGCACGTCCCGCGGCCGCCCCAGGCGTGCGTTCAGGCCGACCAGTGCCTCCAGAATTGCAAAAGCCGAACGTACGGCCCGTTCGGCATCGTCCTCATGGGCCCGAGGATAGCCGAAACACACCAGCAGCGCGTCGCCCAGGAAGCGCGCGATCGAGCCTCCGAAGCGCGCAACTTCGGTCTCGCAGGTTCGCTGATAGGCCTGAATAACTTCGTGCAGATCTTCCGGGTCACGTCCGTTCGACAACTCGGTCGAACCGACAAGGTCGCAGAACAGGACCGTAATCTGGCGCCGCTCCGCCTCGCGCGCGCTCCAGCCGTTCGTGGCCGTGGACGCGGTTTTCCTTGCGCCGAGTCCCAGGAGATTTTCCCCGCAGCCGCCACAGTAGCGATCTCCGGCGCTGTTCTCGAAGCCGCACCGCGGACATCCCTCGTCCAGCGCACTGCCGCAACTGCCGCAGTAGCTTCGGCACGGCCGATTGGCGGTGCCGCAAACCATACAGTCCATCGTCGGCCTCCCCGCCGCCGATCGGACCGCCCCGGTCCCGTGGCGAACCGCGCGCCGACCGACGTCGCCGCCGCCCCTCCTGCCCGCGCCCTCTCTCGACCCGGCAGTGGAGTTTGACCCGAATTATAACGCTCCGGGAGAAAAAGCCGAAGACTTATACCACGGCTTTGGAGCATGGGTCCGGAACTGAACTTCCGGGACCCGCTCGCCCCATGCGGGCCGGCATTCACCTGACCTTTTCGCCGGCCTCCCGCGTGCCCCCGCGTCCCGCCAAGGCTGTGACATTTTAGGGATCGGAGCCGCTCGAAGGCGGTGCCGCCATCTCGGACGGTCGGCCGACCGGTCGTCCGGCGCGGGAGCGGTGGGGCAAGAACGGGACAAGCTGGGCCAGAAACTGATCGACGCAGGCGGTCCAGGAATGTCGTTCGGCGTGCGCGCGACACCGCTCCGAAGGAATCGCGGCCGCCCGCAGCGCCGCCGCTTTCAGATCCTCGTCGAGTGCCCCCACCCCCGCCGGACCGACGACATCGAGAGGACCGGGAACCGGGTAGGCGGCGACCGGCAGGGCGCAGGCCAGAGCTTCCAGCAGCACCAGACCGAAGGTATCGGTCCGACTGGGAAAAACGAAGACATCGCCCGCCGCATAGTGTCGAGCGAGGTCTTCTCCCTCTTTCATCCCGGCGAAGTGCACATCGGGGTACCTGCGCCGGAGCTCGGGCAGTTGCGGACCGTCTCCGACCACCAGCTTGCTGCCCGGCAGATCGAGCGAAAGGAAGGCCTCTATGTTCTTCTCGACCGCGACGCGGCCGACATAGAGATAGACCGGCTTGGGCAGCTGCAGAGCCGGGGTCAGGCCGGGCCGAAAGAGCTCCGTGTCGACGCCGCGCGTCCAGGGAACGATGTTGACGAAGCCCCGACTTTCCAGGTCCCGGCGCATAGACTCGGTGGCTACCATCACCCCGCGCGACGGGCGGTGGAACCACTTCATCACGGCATAGCCCCATGACAGGGGCACAGGAAAGCGTGCCGCGACATACTCGGGAAAGCGCGTGTGGTAGCTGGTGGTAAAGGGCCAGCCACGAGCGAGCATGATCCGGCGAGCCGCCATGCCGAGAGGACCTTCGGTTGCGATGTGCACCGCCTCCGGCCCGAATTCGTCGATCATCCGCGCCAGCCTGCGGCGGGGAAGAAGCACCAATGGAATGTCCGGGTAAGTCGGGCACGGTACGCTGCGAAAGGACTCCGGCCCGATGACCTCGAGCTCCAGACCGCGCGACCGGCAGACGTCGCGGACCTGCGTGAGCGTGCGCACGACGCCGTTCACCTGTGGGTACCAGGCGTCGCTGACCAGCAGAATGCGCATTACGCGGCAGCCGGCGAGGCAGCCGTGTCGCTCTCGGCTTCGGGATCCAGGGCCGCAGCGAGTTCGACCGCCGGGATTTTGTCCCAATAAAGGATCCTCAACCGGCCTTCGAAATCCTCGACCACCGCGGTGCAGCTCTCGACCCAGTCGCCGTCGTTCACGTAGAGGAGGTCGCCGATTTGCCGCATTTCCGCGTGGTGAATATGGCCGCAGACGACCCCCTGAACGCCGCGGCGCCGCGCCTCCTCGCTCACCGCCTGTTCGTAGTCGTCGATGAACTGAACCGCGTTCTTGACCTTGAGTTTCAGGTACGCCGACAGCGACCAGTACGGCAGGCCGAGGCGGCGCCTGGCATGATTGAACAGGGTGTTGATGCGCAAAAGCGTGACGTAGGCCCAGTCGCCCAGCAGAGCCAGCCACTTCGCGTAACGTACGACACTGTCGAAGGCATCGCCGTGGATGATGAGCAGCCGCCGGCCGTCGGCAGTCGTGTGTACGGCATCGAGCATCACCTCGACGCCGCCGAAGTGTGTACCGCAATAATCGCGCAGCGCCTCGTCATGATTGCCGGGCACGTAGATCAACCGCGCGCCCTTGCGCACCTTGCGAAGCAGCTTCTGAACCACGTCGTTGTGGGTTTGCGGCCAATACCACTGGCGCTTGAGCCGCCAGCAGTCGACCATGTCGCCGACGAGGTAGATCGTCTCGGCGTCGTTGTAGCGCAGGAAATGGAGGAGCCGTTCAGCTTGGCAGCCGCGTGTGCCGAGGTGAACGTCGGAAATAAAGATGGTTCGATGCTTCTTTACTTTTGACGTCACCGGCAAAACCTGGCTCGGATTCGTTTACGCCTGTAGGCCGCGTATACTCAGGGAGGGTTGCACTTTCGTGACAGACCACCGTTTTTTCCTTGCCCTTCCAGCGTGATTGCGAAGCCGGTGTCCATCGTTTATGACGCCCGATCGAGGCGGGGACTTCATCGCGCCGGTGTACCGGTTGCAGCCCGCGCGGTGTCCAACCGGGTTCGGAGACGGATGACAAGGAACGGCGAGCCGTGACGGCTGACCCGGCAGTCGCCAAGGCGACTCGCGTTTCGGAACCCTCGGCGCTGGAGCAGCCCGAGCAGCGCCCGCTCCGCCTCGCGCTGATCTACAATCCCACCGCTGGACGCCGCCGCCGTCGGCTTCTGGCCGCGGTCCTGGACAGGCTGGGCGCGGCGCGTTGCGAAGTGGCCGTGAAGGAGACGCTCTATGCCGGGCAAGCGGAGACGCTGGCCGCGGACTTGGCGGGCGGCGCCATCGACCGTTTGGTCGTGGCGGGCGGCGACGGCACCATCAACGAGGTGGTCAACGGTCTGGCATCGGTTGCCGACGCCCCGCCCCTGGCCATCATTCCGCTGGGCACCGCGAACGTCCTGGCGAGCGAGATCGGCCTGCAGCTCGATCCGCAAAGCATCGCCACGACGATCCTGCAAGGCGAGCCGCACCGGATCTCGCTTGGACGGGCCGGCGACCGCTTCTTCGTCTTGATGGCCGGTGCCGGATTCGATGCCTGGACCGTCGCGACCGTCAACCTGCGCCTGAAGCGCCGGATCGGCAAAGGCGCCTATGTCTGGGCCACTCTGCGCAACCTTTTCCGTTTTCCCTTTCGCGACTACGAGGTGGTCGTCGACGGCACGCCGTACCTGGCCAGTTCGGTGATCGCCGCCAATGCGCGTCATTATGGCGGGCCCTACGTGGTCGCCGCCGGAGCCGACTTGCGTGATCCGACGCTCCAGGTCTGCCTCTTCACCCGCGGGGGGCGCTATCATGCTCTGCGCTATGGACTGGCGCTGGTAACCGGCCACCTCCCGCGGCTCGCCGATTTGCGGATCCTGACCGGCCAGAACGTCACAATTCGGGCCCTGCCCAAAGCCGGAGTTCCGGATGCGCTTGAGGAACCCGTCCAGGGAGACGGCGACATCCTCGGTCGCCTGCCGCTGGCCATCAGCGTCGTTCCACAGGCGATTTCTCTGGTGTTTCCGGCCAATTCGCGCCGCCCTCTCCAGAACATCGAGTGAGCGCCGGCAGGCCCATCCACCTGCCCGGGTCTCGCACCCTCCGGATCCTGGTCGAATTTACGGCGGGACCTGACAAACCCGCGTGCTACTCCCTATCTAGAATGTTACGTTTTTGTTACATTCATGCGAATCTGAATCGTCCGCTGCGGCCAGGCTGTTCGTCATGCCGGCTCGCGCCCGAACGCGGACAATCTCGAGGATGCGGATCCGGGAGCGCCGATGGGCGGCAGCGAGGTACTTCTTAATCTGATCGGCGGGGTCGCCCTTCTTCTATGGGGCGTTCGCATGGTCCGCACGGGCGTCACGCGCGCCTGGAGCGCCCAATTGCGCCGCATCGTCGCCAAAGGCACCACCAACCGGCTTGCCGCCTTCACGGCTGGCCTGACGGTGACGGCGGTGCTGCAAAGCAGCACCGCAACGGCGCTGGTGGTCGCATCGTTCGCCGGACGCGGCCTGATAGCCGTGGCTCCCGCCCTGGCCCTGATGCTCGGAGCCGACGTCGGCTCCACACTGGTCGCGCAGGTCCTTTCGCTGCGTCTGCACTGGCTGTCGCCGCTCCTTTTGGCCTTCGGCGTCGGCTCCTTCATGGCGTCGCGCAAGCCGAAGGTGCGCCAGATCGGACGGATCGCCCTTGGGCTCGGGCTGATGCTGCTTGCCTTGAGCCTGGTTCTGGAAACCTCGTCGGCCCTGCGCTCCTCGCCGATCGTGCTGGACGTCCTGGGCGCTCTGGGATCCGAACCGCTGCTCGCGCTGATTATCGCGGCGGTGCTCACCTGGCTGGCCCATTCCAGCCTCGCCATCGTGCTGCTCATCATGTCCCTTGCCGCGACGGCGGTGGTTCCCCTGCCTCTTGCTCTCGTTCTGGTACTCGGCGCCAACATCGGTGGAGCGATCGCGCCGCTCCTCATCACGGCCCCCGATGGTCCGGTGGCACGCAGGGTGCCCCTCGGGAATCTCTTGATGCGCACCCTCGGGGCGCTCGGCGCTTTGCTCCTCGTGCCCTTGGTCGCACCTCTGCTGGCCACAGTCGACGACGATCCGGCACGCATGGTGGTGAACTTCCACACTGCCTTCAATCTCGGGCTGGCCGCGGTCTTCCTGCCGCTCGTCCCGCTGGTCGGTTGGCTCAGCTCCAAATTGCTGCCCGCCCCGGCAGTCGCGGACGACGAGGCGCAGCCGCGCCACCTTGATCGACAGGCCCTCACCGACAAGCCGGCGGTGGCGTTGGGCGGCGCAGCGCGCGAGACCTTGCGGCTCGCGGATCTGGTCGAGCGCATGCTTGCCGACAGCATCGTGGTGCTGCAGCGAGACGATGCCGAACTGGCGCGCGAGATCGCGCAAACCGACGACACGGTCGACAGGCTTCACGAGGCAATCAAGCTGTACCTCATCGAAGTCGCACGGCACGACCTCTCGCCAGAGCTCGCGCAGCGTTGCCGCGAGCTCCAGTCGCTGGCAACCAACCTGGAGCACGTCGGCGACATCATCGACAAGAACCTGATGGAGCTGGCACGCAAGAAGATCCGTCACGGCCTGGCGTTCTCCGAAAAGGGACTGCAGGAGATCACCGACTTCCACGGTCGGGTGCTCGACAACTTCAAGCTGGCCATGAATGTCGTCGTCAGCCACGACATCGGACTGGCACGTGCCCTGCTGCGCGAGAAGCGCGCCCTGCGCGAAGCGGAGAATCAGGCCGCCCAGAGCCATTTCCGGCGCCTCGAGACACGGCGGCCAGAGACCCTGGAGACCAGCAGCATCCATCTCGACGTGATCCGCGACCTCAAGCGCATCAACAGCCACGTCAGTTCGGTCGCGTACGGACTACTGGAGCAGGCCGGCCAACTGCACAGCAGCCGGCTTCGCGGCGAAAGCGAGGGCTCCGACGACGCGCGGTCGCGCGAATCCGACGACAGCCCGCTCGAGGAGAGGCGTACGGCGGGCGGGCTTCGCAAGTCGGAACAGGGCACGGCGGCAGGCTGAGCGGCGCGCCGTCAGTGCGCCGCGCCACGGGTCCTCTCCAGATAGTCCGTGAGGAGGCGCAGATTGCGCCGGTTGGCCTTCCAGGCCACATCGAAAAGGTCGCCCAGCACGGGCACGCTTCCCAGTATTCCATCGGCCAGGATATTGAGCAGCATGCGCATCAGGAGCCGGCGCGGCGCGCCCAGGCGCCACGCTTCGATCAGCACGTAAAGACTGATCAAACCGCCAACCAGGTCGCCAATTCCCGGAATCAACCCGATCAAAGCATCGAGGCCGAAGCGGACCGAGGTTCGCGGAACGCGCCCACCGTCGTCCATCAGGCGCGCCAGACGCTCCAGCCGAGCCAGGCGCGCATTCAGGTCGGAATCCTGTTCGTCTCGGCCGGCGGATTTATTCTGCGAAGGCATCATCCATCATCATAGCCGGCTCTCGGCCGGCGATCACGACGCCGCTCGAGGCTGAAATCCCGGCCGGCGGTTCATCATCCGCCCCACAGTGGCCTCTGGACAGGCCGGCTCTCGGCCGCCAAAAGCTCGATGGCGGCACGGGATAATCCCGCTTCCCCAGACGTTGGAGAGATGTCATGGCCTCGACGACCTGCTGCCTGCTCTCGATCGCTTCGCTCTCGCTCGGATTGGCGATGCCGCTTGCGCCGGCACGAGCAGACGACGGCGCGGGCACCGGGCAGCCGAGCAGTGTTGGCGTCTTCAATGCCGTGGTCGAGAACGATCTGGTCACGAATACGGACAAGCACTACACGAGCGGAATCAGGCTGTCCTACGTCACCCCGCAGACCTCCGAGCCCGCCTGGGCGGAAGGCCTTGCCGCCAGGCTTCCCCTGTTCGGCACAGCCGACAATCTCCGTTTCGAGGTGGGTCTCGGTCAAAGCCTCTTTACGCCGCGCGACATCACGGACCGCAGGCCGGCGGCGGACCAGCGCCCCTACGCCGCCTGGCTGTACGGCGCCGTCGGCCTGATCGCCGAACGCGGCATGCATCTCGACCGGATCCAGCTCAGTCTCGGCGTGGTCGGACCGGCTGCCCTGGGCGAGGAGACGCAAAGCTTCGTACACGAACTGATCGGGGCGGACGATCCAAAGGGCTGGGATACCCAGTTGGAGAACGAGCCGTCCGTACAGTTGACCTATCAGCACAACTGGCGGTCCCTGGTCTCGGAGCGTCTGTTGGGCATGGAATGGGATGCGACGCCCCATCTCGGCGGCGCACTCGGCAACGTCTTCATTTACGGTAATGCCGGCATTACCTTGCGGGTCGGTCAGAATCTGCCGGTCGACTTCGGTCCGCCACGTATCGACCCCGGACTGCCCGGGTCGGGTTTCTTCGAGCCGGCCGGGCGCCTCGGCTGGTACATCTTCGCCGGAGTCGACGGACGCGCGGTCGCGCGCAATCTCTTCCTGGACGGCAACACGCTGCGCGAGAGCCGGGAGGTCGACAAGAAACCCTTTGTGGGCGATCTGCAAGCAGGCGTCGCGGTCACCTTCGGCAGCATGCGGCTGGCCTACGCGCAGGTCCTGCGCACGCGCGAGTTCGACGGCCAGGACGAGGCCGACTCGTTCGGCGCGCTCAGTCTGTCTCTGCGCTTTTGATCAGTTCGTCGGCTCGATTCGGTCGAGCGGATAGATCGGCCGCCGCAGCTTGCGATAGTGCAACAAGGCGTTGTCCGAGGTGGTCACGCCTTTCCCGTCGAGGGTGAAGGTGTGTCGCGCCAGGCCGGCGAAGCCTGCGCGGTAATGGATGCGCGATTTGAGCAGAATATAGCGCTTGTGCTCGGGCTGAACGCCCATCGAGGTAAACACCCCGAGATCCCAGGGCTCGTGGTGCGTCGAGGTGACGACGATCTGCATGCCCCCGGAATCGAATAGC
>CAZDBC010000086.1:0-9475 GCA_964503295.1 uncultured Kiloniellaceae bacterium
GACCTCGCCGCCGAAGTCGGCGTGGCCCGGCGTGTCGACGATGTTGATGCGCACGCCCTGCCAGACCACGGACGTGCATTTGGCGAGGATGGTGATGCCGCGCTCGCGCTCCAGATCGTTGCTGTCGAGCGCCCGCTCGGTGATTTTCTGGTTGTCGCGGTAGAAGCCGGACTGCTTGAGCAACTCGTCGACCAGCGTTGTCTTGCCGTGATCGACATGGGCGATGATCGCCAGGTTGCGCAGTGCCGAAACGTTCGATTGCGTCATTGGTCTCTCGTCAGGCCGCCGACAGGCCGTGGCGCGCCGCGAGCTCGCTTAGGGACTGCTCGGGTCGCGGGCCCACGTGGGAAATCACCTCGGCGGCGGCCAGAGCGCCGAGACGACCGCAGTCGGCGAGCGGCCGGCCGCGGGTATAGCCGAACAGGAATCCGGCGGCGAAAAGATCGCCGGCCCCCGTCGTATCGACCAGGGGGCCGATCCGCTGTGCCGCTATATGATGGCGCTCGCCGCCCTTGGCAATGACCGCCCCCTTGTCGCTGCGGGTCAGGGCGACGATTTCGCAGTGCGTTTCGACCTTGGCCAGGCCCGCCTCGTAACCGTCGGTCTGGAACAGGGCGGCAAGCTCCTCCTCGTTGGCGAACAGCAGGTCGACGTGGCCGGCGACCAGCTCGCGGAACGAGTCCCTGTGGCGCTCGACGCAGAAGGGGTCGGACAGCGACAGCGCCACCTTGCGGCCGGCCCGGTGGGCGCGTTCGGCCGCCTCGATATAGGCCCGCTTGGCCGGTTCGGCGTCCCAGAGATAGCCCTCCAGGTAGGTCACCTGGGCCTGCTCGACGAGGTCGCCGGCCAGGTCCTCGGGGCCGAACTGGACCGAGATGCCGAGGCAGGTGTTCATGCTGCGCTCGGCGTCGGGGGTGATCAGAATCAGCGAGCGCGCGGTCGCCGGGCCCGCCGTCGCCGGCGCGTTGTCGAAGGTGACGCCGACGGCACGGATGTCATGCGCGAACACGCCGCCGAACTGGTCATCGCGCACCTTTCCGATGAAGCCGGCGCGGCCGCCAAGGTCGGCGAGGCCGGCCATGGTGTTGGCGGCCGAGCCGCCGGAGCGCTCCACCGCAGGGCCCATGGCGGCGTAGAGCTCTTCGGCGCGTCGCTCGTCGATCAGGGTCATGCTGCCCTTGGCGATTCCGTGCCGCCGCAGAAAATCGTCATCGGCGCGCGCGAGCACGTCGACGATGGCATTGCCGATTCCGACCACGTCGTACAAGGATCCCATCTCCCCTGATGCGAAGCCGCCGCGCGCGCGGCGCGGCGCAGTCTAGGCTGGCCGCTCGCGCGGCGGCAAGGCGTGGCCTATTCGCGGCGGGTGCGCCCGGATCGACGCCGGAGGTCGGCCCGCCGGGTTGCCGCGCGTCGGTGGGCCGGTTAGATAGGGGCGCCCGCCACCGCCCTCGCGAGCCTTCCATGCTGCAATCCCTGTCGCGCGCCTTCGCCCAGATCGCGGATCCTGCCTTCCGCAGCGTGTTCTGGAAGTCGCTGGGCGGCGCGATCCTGACCTTCGCCGCGCTGTGGCTGCTGTCCTGGCTCGGCCTCTCCTGGCTCGGCGACCAGTTCGGCGCCTGGCTGGCGGCCCAGGACATCGGCGGCTTCTGGCGCGAGGCCCTGGAGTGGCTGCTCTCCGCGGGCGCCTTCGTGACCGTGATCGTCACCTCGTTTTTTCTCTTTCCCGCGGTCATGGTGCTGACCATGTCGCTGCTGCTCGACGAGGTGGCGGAAGCGGTCGAGCGGCGCTACTACCCCAGCCAACCGCCGCCGCGCGCCCAGCCGTGGGGCGAGATCATCGTCAGCGGCCTGCAACTCGCGCTGGTCACCCTGATTCTCAACATTTTGTTCCTGCCGCTCTATCTGGCGCTCAGCCTGCTGCCGCCGCTCAATGCCTTTGTGTTCTATCTGCTCAACGGCTATCTTCTGGGCCGCGAATACTTCGAGCTGGTCGCGGTTCGGCGCATCGAATACCGCAACGTCCGGCAATGGCGCCGGGATCACCGGCGGCAAGTCCTTGTGGCGGGGGTCGTGATTGCGGTTCTGTTAACCATTCCTTTGCTAAACTTGATCACACCGATAATCGCGACCGCCTTCATGGTGCACGTGTTCGAGCGCTGCCGACGCCGGGCCGGCACCTGACCGGTGGACACAGCTCCGGCTCCCGTGACGGCGAAGACGCCGACGCCTGCAACCCGGAAGTGATGGAAGGACGGACAGGCATGTTTGGCAAATCGAAGAAGCCCGCGCTCGGCCATGAAGCCCAGGCCGAGGGCGGCGGCGGCCAGGAAGCGCCCGCGACGCCCGGATCGCCGGTCTTTACCCGGCCCGACCCGCTCGGGCTGACCGGGCGCGGCACCGGCACCAGCGACGTCGGCCGGCGCGGCCTGGAAGCCGCGGCCCGGCGCAGCGAGCCCCGGTCCGGCTCGACCGAAGGCCGCAAGCTGGTGGTCGGCCGCGAAATCTGCCTCTCGGGCGAGATCAAGTCGTGCGAACGTCTGGTCGTCGAGGGTCAGGTCGAGGCCAACCTGACCGACTGCCAGACTCTCGAGATCAGCCGGCCAGGCCTGTTCCGCGGCAGCGCCGTGGTCGAGCACTGCGAGATCAGCGGCACCTTCGAGGGCAACCTGACCGTCAACGGCGTGCTGGTTCTGCACGGCAGCGGCCGGGTCATCGGGAGCCTGCGCTATGGCGAGCTCGAGATCGAGCGCGGCGGCGTGGTGAACGGCGACATGACGCAGATCGAGGAATCCGAGAGCTTCGCCGAGACCGCGGAGCAGCAGACGGCAGCGTCCTTCGACGGCGGTTTCGACGGCAGCGCGCTGGCCCACCCGAGCGATCTGCCGGAACATCTCGGCGACGAGTTCGCCGAGGAATCGAGCGAGGAGCTGCCGGGAGAGCCCGACGCAGTGCCGCGCAGCAACGCGCTCTAGCCGCCGCGCGGCCGCGCCAGTCTCGAGCCGGTGTCTTTGCTTTCACGGCCAGCAGCCGTTGCCGCCAGCCTTCTGAGGCGGTTCGTTCCGCCAATGCTGCTGCTCGCGGCGCTCGCGGCCTGCCAGACCGATCCGGGCGCCGGGCGACCGGCCACCGGCCTCGCAGCGGCGCCGGGCACTGCGACCTCGCCCGCAGCGGCCGAACAGCAGGCGGCGCGTCCGGCGGCCGAAACGCTGCTGCCGGACGAGGATCCGGCACAGCTGATCGGCCTCGATCCGGACGGCGTCGCCGCGTTGCTCGGCCGGCCCGATCTCGTGCGCCAGGAACGGCCGGCGGAGATCTGGCAGTACGGCACCGCCGCCTGCGTGTTCGATGTCTTTCTCTACGAAGAGACCGAGGGGCCGCGCGTCGTCTACCTGGAGGCGCGCGACCGCAGTGCTGCGGCGCTGGAGGCGCGTGACTGCTTCAACCGCGTGCTGGGCGCGCGCCGCGGCCGGCCGCTCGGCTGACCCGGCGCACCGCCTTCGTCGTCGCGGCCGCAGGCGCCCCGTCGGGCGCGCGCCCCGGCGCGTCGCCAGAGGCGGTGCTTGTCTTGGCCGCGACCGCCTTGCCACCCTTGCGGCGCGGCGCGCGCGAGGGTTCGGCGAGCGTCGTCTTGGCCTTGTAGGCGCAGAGGTCGTTGACCACGCAAAGGGGACAATCCGGCCGCCGCGCCTTGCAGACATAGCGCCCGTGCAGGATCAGCCAGTGGTGGGCGTGCAGCTTGCGCTCCGGCGGCACCACCCTCTCCAGCTTCTCCTCGACCTCGCGCGGCGTCTTGCCCGGCGCCAGGCCGGTCCGGTTGGCGACCCGGAAGATGTGGGTGTCGACCGCGATGGTCGGCTCGCCGAAGGCGATGTTGAGCACCACGTTGGCGGTCTTGCGCCCGACCCCCGGCAGGGCCTCGAGCGCCGCCCGGTCGCGCGGCACCTCGCCGCCATGCGCCTCGATCAGCTTGCGGCTGAGGGCGACGACGTTCTTCGCCTTGGCGTTGAACAGGCCGATGGTCTTGATGTGCGCCTTCACGCCCTCCTCGCCCAAGGCCAGCATCTTCTCCGGCGTGTCGGCGATCTTGAACAGGCCGGCGGTCGCCTTGTTGACGCCGGCGTCGGTGGCCTGGGCCGAGAGCACGACGGCGACCAGCAGGGTGAAGGGATTGATATAGTCCAGTTCGCCGCGCGGCTCCGGCCGCTGGGCGGCGAGGCGGTCGAAGAAGGTGGCGATGTCGGCTTTCTTCATGGCGGCGACGAGACTAGAGCAGTTTCGCGCGCCGCGAAATCGCCCTCGCGCCGTTCGCCGCCCCATTTCGCGAGGCTTTGCCGCGACCGCCGCCGGCCCTATCTTCTCCCCATGGACGACCGTTCACAGCAGCCCGTGCCGGGCGGCGGCGGCGCGGGCGCCGAGGCCGTGCTGTTCGATGCCTGCCTGCGGCCGCATCGCAGTCTCGGGCCCCGCGGCTTCGTGCTGCTGATGACGCTGATCGGCGCGATCAGCTTTGTCGGCGGCATGCTGTTCTTTCTGGCCGGCGCCTGGCCGATCGTGGGATTTCTCGGCGCCGACGTGCTGCTCGTCTACATCGCCTTTCGCATCAACTACCGGCGCGGGCGCATGTACGAGACGCTGCGGCTCAGCCGCGACGAACTCCGCGTCGAGCGTGTCGACCCGGCCGGCCGGGCGCGCCGCTGGAGCTTTCAGCCCTACTGGCTGCAGGTCCTGATGGACGATCCGCCGTGCCACGACAGCCAGTTGCGCCTGCGCTCGCACGGCGCCAGTCTGGTGATCGGCAGCTTCCTGACGCCGGCCGAGCGGCTCCAGGTGGCCGAGGCCCTGCGCGGCGCCCTGTCGGAGACCCGCGCGAGCCCCGCGGCCGGCGCCTGAATCCCGTCCCCGGCCGAAGCCGCCGGGCCTCAGGTCAGTCCGAGCACGTCGCGCATGGCATAAAGGCCCGGCGCCTTGCCCTGGGCCCAGCGCGCCGCGGTGACGGCGCCGTGCGCGAAGACCTCGCGGCTGGTCGCCTTGTGGGTCAGCTCGATGCGCTCGCCCTCGCCGGCGAAGACCACCGTATGCTCGCCGGCGACGTCGCCGCCGCGCAGGGCGGCGAAGCCGATGGCGCCGGGCTTGCGCGCGCCGGTCATGCCGTCCCGCCCGCGCTCGGCCACCGCGTCGAGCGCGACCCCGCGCCCGGCCGCGGCCGCCTGTCCGAGCGCGAGCGCCGTTCCCGAAGGCGCGTCGACCTTGTGGCGGTGGTGCATCTCGACGATCTCGATGTCGTAGGCGGCATCGAGCGAAGCGGCGACCCGCTCGACCAGGGCCAGCAGCAGGTTCACGCCGAGGCTCATGTTGGCCGCCTGCACGATCACGGTGTGGCGCGCGGCGCGGGCGATCGCCGCCTGCTGATCGGGGTCGAGGCCGGTCGTGCCGACCACCAGCGGCACCTTCGCCTGGGCCGCCAGCTCGGCGTGGGCGACGCTCGCCTCAGGCGCGGTGAAGTCGACGACGGCGTCGGCAGCGGCGAAGAGCTCGAGCGGATCGTCGACCACCTTCAGGCCCAATTCGCCCAGGCCGGCCAGGGACCCAAGATCCTGGCCGATGGCCGGGCCGCCGGGCGCGTCGCTGCCGCCGGCGAGGGCGCAGTCGGGCTCCGCCGCCACGGTGCGCAGCAGCATGCGCCCCATGCGGCCGGCGCAGCCGACCACCGCGATGCGAGTCTGCTCCATCTCCCGTCCTTTCGTGCCTCACGAGGCCGTGCCGGGCCGTGTAGCACGTTCGCGCGGGCCGGCAAACCGGCGCGCCCGCGGCTCGACCAGGCGCCGGCAGGGAAGCTTATGTCTTCGCGCCCGCCCGGTCGCCCTGACGCTCCCGGGCCCAGCGCTTGAAACGCGCGACCTCGTGGACGAAGGCGGCGATGCTTTCCAGCAGCCCGGGATCGCCGAGCCTGCCGACCAGCAGACAGTCCGAACGGACGCCGTCGGGCCAGTGGACCTCGACCCAGTCGGAGAGCGTCGTGTGGGCGCGGAACTCGTCCTTGCCGGTTCCCTTGCGGCCGCCGACACGGCCGGAATGGGCGAGATGGACCCCGCCGTCCGCGTCGCGCAGGAACGCCCCCGACAGGCTCCGGTCGAAGCCTTCGAGCGGCACCGTCGTCGTGGCGGTCAGGGCGAGGCGCCCGTAGGGAGGCGCGCTGCCCCAGCCGATCCAGTAGCGATCTTCGGGATCGTCGACCTGCTCGAAGAATGCCCAGACCTGCAGTTCCGGCCGCCAGTAGAGCGAACAGCTGTGGAATCGGGCGGCGTGGCGCAGTTCACGGTCCGGACAGAGAAGGGCACCCGTCCCCCATTGCCCGCGCAGATCCCAGAACGCGCGTTTGCTGCTGCCGGGTCCGGTTACAGGCGTGAACGGCTTTGGCATCGAGTCCTCCGGAACGTGCGGCGGCGATGCCCCGGCCAGCGATTCGTCGGCGCGCGGCAATGGCTCTGTTTTGACGGGAGAAAACATTATCATATACAATCTTTGAGAGAAACCCGATTGTCCGGTCCGGCGGCCTCGACGTCCCGCGGCCTTGACGCCCCGAGGGGGCTCTGGCTTGCTCGCCGCGTCTCTCACGCGAAAAAGGCGGCCGCGCCCGTGCCCGGAGCGAAACCCGACGCCGACGGCTTCCTCAGCCTCTGGCCGACCGTCATGCTGCAGCGCCGCCTGCCCGGCCACGAGGCGGCGAACCGCGAACTGCGGCGCCTGATCGAGCCGCGCGCCGCGGCCAAGGCGGACCTCACCACCGACTACCTGGCCGGCAACCTGCTGGCCGACGAGAACCCCGCCGTCGCCTGGCTGCGCGAGTGCATCAACCGCACGGTGATCGACTACCTGCGCCGGCTCGGCCTCGACTATGCGGTCCAGTGGCAGCTCCAGGGCTGGGCCAACGTCAACCGCGCAGGGGACTACCACGACCCGCACAACCACCCGCACGCCTACCTGAGCGGGACCTACTACGTCGCCGTGCCGGAACGCCCGGCAACGCCCGACAACCGCCCCGACGTCAGGCCCGGCTGCATCAGCTTCTACGACCCGCGCGGCGCGGCCAACATGACCGCGATCCGCGGCGACCCGCAGGTCGAAGCCGAACACACGGTCGCGCCGACGCCGGGCCTGCTGCTGCTCTGGCCCGCCTTCCTGCTCCACTTCGTGCACCCGAACCTGGCGACCGAGCCGCGCATCTCGATCAGCTACAACGTGATTTTGAAGCGGCCGACCGACTACCTGCCGCGGCAGGGCTGAGGACCGCGCGGCCGCTTGACCGGCCCGGCCGCCGGACCAGTTGAGCGGGCATGAAGAATTCTGTCGAAGGGCGCGGCGGCGGCCGCCGGGCAGGACCGCGGCCGTCGAAGGACTGCGCGGCCTGCGGCCGACCCTTCGGGTGGCGGCGCAAATGGGCCAGGGTCTGGGACGAGGTGCGCTACTGCTCGGCGCGCTGCCGGCGCAGGCGCCGCGACCGCCCGGTCACTCCGTAAGGTCTTCCCAGAACTCCTTGATGCGCTTCAGGAAGCCTTCGGATTCGGGACTGGTCTTGGCGCCCTTGCTCTCGGCCTCGAACTCGCGCAGGAGCTCCTGCTGACGCTTGGTCAGGTTGACCGGCGTCTCGACCGCCACGCGCACGTACATGTCGCCGCGCGCGTTGGAGCGCAGCACCGACATGCCCTTGTCGCGCAGCCGGAACTGCTGGTGGTTCTGGCTGCCCGGCGGCACGGTGATCTTGGCCCGCCCGCCGTCGATCACCGGCACCTCGAGGGTGCCGCCCAGCGCCGCGGTGGTCATGGGGATCGGCACCTCGCAGAAGATGTCGGCGCCCTCGCGCTTGAACAGGCGATGGGGAAGAATGGTCAGGAAAATGTAGAGATCGCCCGGCGGCGCGCCGCGCAATCCGGCCTCGCCCTCGCCGGCAAGGCGAATGCGCGTGCCGTCCTCGACGCCGGGCGGCACGTTGACCTGGAGCGTCTTCTCCTTGCGCTCGCGCCCGGCGCCGGCACAGACCTCGCAGGGCTTCTCGATGACCTGCCCCATGCCCTGGCAGGCCGGGCAGGTGCGCTCGATGGTGAAGAAGCCCTGCTGCGCGCGCACCCGGCCGCGCCCGTGACAGCCGTGGCAGGTGACCGGGGAGTGGCCCTTGGCGGCCCCGGTGCCGTTGCAGGCATGACAGGTCACCGTGGTCGGCACGTGGATCTGCGCGGTCTTGCCGCGGAAGGCTTCCTCGAGGGTGATCTCCATGTTGTAGCGCAGGTCGGCGCCGCGGCTCGGCCCGCCGCGGCGGCGGCCGCCCATGAAGTCGCCGAACATCTCGTCGAAGATGTCGGCGAAGCCGCCGGCCCCGGCGCCGGCGCCGCCGCTCTCGAAGGCCTCGTGGCCGAAGCGGTCGTAGACCCCGCGCTTGTCGGGGTCCTTCAGCACTTCGTAGGCCTCGTTGATTTCCTTGAACTTGAGCTCGGCGGTCGTGTCCCCCGGATTGCGGTCCGGATGGTACTTCATGGCGAGCTTGCGATAGGCCGACTTGATCTCGGCGGCACTGGCGGTGCGCGAAACGCCGAGCGTCTGGTAGTAGTCCGTCTTGTTCATGGCCGGTCAGCCAGCATGCTTGGCCGGCACGGAGCCGAACCGGCGCGCGCCCTTAAGGGCCTCGCCGGCCGGCGGAGACACGCCAGACCGCCCGCCGCCGGAGCCGGTCGAATCCCGGTTCCGGCGGCGGGTCTGGCTGGCTCCGCCATCGTCATCCTCGGCTCCGCCCCCGCAGTTGCCGATTGGTGCGATGCTCAGGCGCTCTTGCCCTTCTGGTCGTCGTCGACTTCCTCGAAGTCGGCGTCGACCACGCCCTCCTCGGACTGGCCGGAGGACGAGCCGGTATCGGCCTCGCCGGCGGCGGCGCCACCGGCGGCGCCTTCCTGCTCCGACTTGTAGAGCGCCTCGCCGAGCTTCATGGCGCTCTGCGAGAGCTTCTCGGTGGCCGACTGGATGGCGCCGACGTCCTCGCCCTCCATGGCCTTGCGCAGGGCCGCGATGTTCTCCTCGGCGGCGCTGCGATCGGCCGCCGGGGCCTTGTCGCCGACGTCGGCGAGCGTCTTCTCCACCGAGTGGATCAGGGCCTCGCCGTTGTTGCGCGCCTCGACAAGCGCCCGCCGGGCCTTGTCCTCCTCGGCGTGCTCCTCGGCCTCCTTGACCATGCGCTCGATGTCGTCGTCGTTGAGACCGCCGGAGGCCTGGATGCGGATCTGCTGCTCCTTGTTGGTCGCCTTGTCCTTCGCGCTCACGTTGACGATGCCGTTGGCGTCGATGTCGAAGGTGACCTCGATCTGGGGCACCCCGCGCGGTGCCGGCGGAATGCCGACCAGGTCGAACTGACCGAGCAGCTTGTTGTCCGCGGCCATCTCGCGCTCGCCCTGGAAGACGCGGATGGTGACCGCGGTCTGGTTGTCCT
>CAZDBC010000087.1:0-9315 GCA_964503295.1 uncultured Kiloniellaceae bacterium
CAGCCCGGCGCGCAGCTTGACGTCGGCGTTGGCCGCCTGGAGGCCGTCGAGCGGTAGCGGCTCTTCGGTGAAGATGTACTGGCTTTTGCCGGTCGCAGCGCCCTGTTCCTGACCGGCGGCCTGCTCGCCGCCGCTGTCGGCCGCGGCCGTTTCGGCCTGGAAGTCGGCGACGTCAAGCAGCTCCGAGGTGAAGTTGCCGGAGAAGGTCGGCTTGGCGGCGCCAAGAGCCAGGCTGCCGCTGCCGGCCAGATCGCTCTCGCCGAGCTTCAGGGCGAGCTCCTCGAAGGTGACCTGGTCGCCGCTCTTGCCGACCTTCACCGCGAGGTCGTAGGGACCGAGGTCGGGCAGCGGATTGCCGGCGAAACCGGAGAAGCCGGCCAGGCTGTCGCCCTTGGCGCTAATGCGCAGATCGATGCCCTCGCCGGCCATCGGCTGGGCGATCGCGCCGGAAACGGTCAGCGCCGCGCCGCCGGCCTCGGCGGTCAGGTCGACCGGAAAGGGGCCGGATTGGAGCTGATCGACCGAGCCGACCGTGCCTTCCGTGCTGAATGCCTCATCGTTGTAGCTGCCGGACATCTCGAAGGTGATGGGTGTGCTCGTCGAGGGCACGGCGGCGGCCAGACGCTCCAGACCCAGGCGGGTTTCCTGGCCCGTGGCACCGTCGCGGTAGGTCACGAGGCCGTCCTGAATGACCAGCTCGTCGAAGCGGGCGAGCGCGATGTCTGCGGCGCCGCCACCCCCGCCATCGCCGTCGGCGGCGGGTTCGGTCGGGGCAGCCCCGGGCGCGCCAAGCACCCAGTTGCCCTGTCCCTCGGCATTGGTCTCGAGCAGGATGTCCGGCTCGATCAGGACAAGACGGTTGACCTCGATCGCGCCGCCCAGCAGCGGCAGGACGGCGACCTCCAGGTCGAAGCGCTTGATGGTCACCATCTCCGGCCGGCTGCCCCACTCGGCGTTGCCGAAACTCACGTCGGACAGCGAGATCGCGGGCGTCAGCGAAATCTTGAAGTCGATCGGTCCGGCCACCTGCAGATCGCGGCCGGTCGCCTCCTTGGCCCGGCTTTCGGCCAGGCTGCGCACCTGCTCGAGATCGATCGACGACACGGCGATGTAGCCGGCGACCGCGACGATCACGATCAGCGCGACCAGACCGCCCAGAATCCATTTCACTGCCTTCATGCCGGTACCTCCTTGATGGCCGCCAGGGCGGGCGGCAGCTCCGAATAGTGTGACAGGATGCGTTTCGCGCCCGCGGCGGTCAGGGCCGCGGACTCATGATAGCCCCAGGCCACGCCGATGGCCGCGACATCTGCGTGACCGGCCATCTCCATGTCGAACGTGGTATCGCCGACCATGACCGTTTCCTGCGGCCGGGCGCCGACCGCGTCCATCGCCTGGCGCAGCAGCTGGGGATGGGGCTTGCTCGGCCCGTCGTCGGCGGTTTGCAGGGTCACGAAAGCCTCGCGCAGGCCGTGCCGCTCCAGGGCATGCAGCAGGCCCCGCCGGCTCTTGCCCGTGGCGATGCCGAGCAGCATGTCCTGTTCGGCCAGCGCGGCCAGTGCGGCCGCGGCGCCGGGGTAGAGCGGCTCCTCGAGCTGCCCGCGCCGGCGCAGTTCGGCAAAGGCGGCGCGGTAGGCAGCGGCGACGGACAGGATTTCGTCCGGCTCGGCCTCGGGCAGCAGGGCGGCGACG
This sequence comes from uncultured Kiloniellaceae bacterium, assembly GCA_964503295.1. Taxonomy (GTDB): domain Bacteria; phylum Pseudomonadota; class Alphaproteobacteria; order Kiloniellales; family Kiloniellaceae; genus CAZDBC01. The sequence continues at coordinate 1,693 of CAZDBC010000087.1, forward strand.
GCCAGATCGAGCTTCAGGCCGACCACGCGCCGCACGGCCGCGCCATCCGGCGTCGGCAGCCCCCGAACCGCGAAGGCTTCAGTCATGGCGCGCAGAATTCCGGCCTGGCTGTCGACCAGGGTGCCGTCGAAATCGAATACCGCCAGGCAAACTGGCAAGGAACGAAGCATCGAATATGGGCGTCCCGCCCTCGGACCCGCCGCGCGCGGTAGGTCGGTTGAAAATGACCTTCCAAATATGGGGCTTCCCAATAGCAGAGCCAGCCGGGCATGACCAGAATTCCAAGGCCGGTTGGCCGGGCGGAGAGCCGCGCGCTCGCAAAGACAATGGCGCCGGGGTCGCTCCCGGACATTCAGACCGCGAGAGTCGTATGTTAACCTTCGAATCGCTTGCCGCACGCCGGCCGCCGAAACGCCGGCGCGCGACAGCGGGCCGGGCCCCGCGGAGGAACGTCATGACCCGACCGAGCGCGCGGCCGTTTGCCAGATTGGCCGGCCTCTTCCTGGCCGTTCTGGCCGCCGGCTGCGACGAGGGCCCCGCCTCGAACGTGCGTTTCATGCATCCCTCGGGCGCGTGGCAGTTCCTGGTCCATGCCACCGACAGCGGTCCGCTGCTGCTCGAGATCCATGGCCAGGCCTTCGACGGGGCGCGAACAGAAGAGGTCGAGGCCATGGTGCAGGCGCTGATGAGCGAGGCGCAAAACCGGCGGCTGGTGCGCTTCACGCGCGATCCGGCCATGGCGGCCCGACCCGCCTATCGGGTGGTGCTCGTCTTCAACGGCGGCAAAGGACTGGACAGCGCCGCGCTCTGCGCCGAGCCAGCCGCTGGCGGGCCCCCGGCCGGCGAGCGAATCGAGCTCCTGGCGAGCTTCTGCCACGACGGCAGCCTGCTGTCCTCGGTGCACGCCTGGATGGCGGCCGCGGCCGATACCGACCGCCGTTTCCGGCAGCTCATCCAACAAACGACGCGCGAACTCTTCGCCGATGCCGGGCCGGAGCGGTGAGCGCGGCGCGCGGAGCCGCACGCAGGGGCCCCACGGCCCGCTGCAGCCCGGCGGGATCTCCCATTAGGCGCAAGCGATGGCAGCGTGAATTCGCCTCTCGATTGAAATTATTCGCCTTCGTGTCAATTGCGTGTCAAACGTCGTGATAATTCCGGGGCTTTCCGACTTTCGTCATCACCCCTGGGCGATACCGCCTGTATACAGGCCCTCGATCACATTCGACCACAGCCAGGGAAGAGATCATGCCTCCAGCCTCCGCCGTTTCCGCCTGCCCCCGCAAGACCCCGGCGCGGCGCCACCGCGCGCGCCTGGCGCTGATCGGCCTGCTGGCGGCCGGGCTGGCGGGCGGCAGCGGGGCGGCGCTCGCGGAGGACGGTCCGCTCAGCCTGACGGGCCAGATCTTCCGTCCCCTGCCCGAGGCCACAGCGCAGGCCCCGTTGAGCTTCACCTGGGACGACCTGGCGGCGCTGATCCGCCTGGTTCCGCCGACGCGGCCGGGCGGAGAGGCGCCGGCGGCCGCGACGCCCGGCCCTGCCGGGCCGACTTTGGGCGACGTGCTGCGCGAGGCCGAGTGGCGCAAGGGGGTCTTCCCGCTCGTCTCGATGTCCAGCCGGGAGCAGATCGAGCGCGAGATCGGCCCGATCCCCAAGCGCGCGGCGCGCGGCAACCTGCGTTCCTGGCTGTCGTCGCGCCCGGCCGCGGGCGGCGGCCTCTGAGCGTCGCAGCCCGGCCTCAGGCCAGCTCGGGCAGGCTCTCCGCGTAGGCGGCCAGGGAATCAGCCGCCGCCTCCCCGGCGTCGGGATCGAAGCCGAGAGCCCGCCAGACCTCTTCCATGTGCGCCGGCAGGGGCGCCCGAATGCGCAAGGTCGTGCCGTCCTCCGGATGCGGCAGCGCGATCTCGTGCGCGTGCAGCTGGAGCCGGCGCGGCCAGTCCGCCCGCGCCCGCGGCGCGTCGGGCGCGGCGAGGAAAGCCGCGCGGCCGCCGTACTTGCCGTCGCCCAGGATCGGCGTGCCCAGCGCGAGGCAGTGGGCGCGCAACTGATGGGTACGCCCCGAGACCGGCCTGAGCAGCAGCCAGCTCGCCCGCCGGCCGGCCGTCGCCGCGACGCGGTAGAGGGTCAGGGCCGGCTGGCCGCCGGCGCCCGCCGTGGCCACCTTCTCCTGCCCGCGCCGGCCGGCCTGCTTGGCGAGCGGCAGGTCGATCAGCCCTTGCGGCCGGTCCGGCCGGCCCGCCACGGCGGCCCAGTAGAGCTTGCGCGTCGACTTGGCCCGAAAGCTCTCGGCGAGTACCCGGGCCGCCCGCGCGCTGCGCGCCAGCAGCAGCACCCCGGAGGTGTCCTTGTCCAGGCGGTGCACCAGCCGTGGCCGCTCCGGCGCCTCGAAGCGCAGCGCGTCGAGCAGCGCATCGACGTGCAGCCGCTGGCCGCGCCCGCCCTGGACGGCGAGGCCTGCCGGCTTGTCGAGCGCGATCAGCCAGTCGTCCTTGTAGAGCACCCGCCGGCGCAGACGCTCGGCCGTGTCCGGGTCGACCGCCGTATCCGCCGAGGCGGCCGGCGGCTTCGTCTCGCCCGCACCAAGGGGCAGCGGCGGCAGCCTGACCTCCTGACCGGAGACGAGCCGCGTCGAGGCCTTGGCGCGACCGCCGTCGACCCGGATCTGGCCGGTGCGCAGGAGCCGCTGAATCCGGCCCTGGCCGAGCGCGGGAAAGCGCTGCCGCAGCCAGCGATCAAGCCGCTGTCCCTCGGCATCGGCGTCGACCGTCAGCCGGCGAACCCGCGACCCTCTCGCCGGCGACTGTGCCGTCGCATCTCGGTCCGCTGGACTCACGCCGCGATCGGGCGCAACAGGTTCAGCCCGACCGCCAGGGCGATCAGCGACAGGGCGACCGAGAAGCCGACGTAAAGCGCCATGGAGAGGTAGTCGCCGCGCTCGTAGAGCAGGATCGCCTCGAGCGAGAAGGCGGAGAAGGTCGTGAAGGCGCCGAGCAGGCCGACGGTCAGGAAGGCGCGCAACTCGGGCGGCGGCTGCCAGTAGAGCGCCCCGACGCCCACGATCAGTCCCATGAGGAAGGAGCCGAGGACATTGACCGAGAGGATGCCGACCGGAAAGCCGCCAAGCGCGAGGCCGCCGGCCAAGCGTTCGACGTACATCGCAGAGAAGTGTCGGGCGAGCGCCCCGCACGCGCCGCCAAGGGCAATGGCAATCAGGATCTTCAAGTCCGACCCCCGTGGCGTCGCGAAGCTCCGCGGCGGCGCATGACAGTCGACCGCCGCCAGCCTGCTTAGCAAAGGCGGCGGCGCCCCGGCAACGCGCAGGTTCAGCCGACCGCCGAGGACAGGCCGCCGTCGAACGCCGTAGGGCCGGCCGAGCGTCCCGAGCCCTCCGGCATGGCGCTGCCGATCCAGCGCAGGCAGGCCTCGGCGTCGAACAGGTAGACGCCGAGCCGGCCGAGCTCGCGCACGCTCTGCTCGTCGGCACCGGCGACCGCGTCGGGCACCAGGACGATGCGGAAATCGCGCGCGCTGGCCTCGTAGATGGTGGCGCGCACCCCGGTCGCAAAACCCAGGCCGCAGATCGCCAGCGTGGTAACGCCCAGACTGCGCAGGCTGGTCTCCAGGCGGGTGTTGAAGAAGGCGCTCCAGCGCGGGCGATAGAGCACCTGCTCGCCGGGACCGATGGTCTGCAGTTCGCCCGCGAGCAGCAGGTCGGGGTCGAGGCGCAGATCGGGCGCCGGCTTGATCTCGTCGAGCAGCTCGGCCCCGAAGCTGCCTGGCATCAGTATCCGCAGCCCCTCCTCGACCGACTGGCGACGGCACATGTCGACATTGGAGCCGTCCGGCCGATAGAGCCGCACCGAATGAAAGATCGGCAGAGCGTTGGCGCGAAAGAAGTCGACCATGCGGCGGATGTTGGGAAGGACGCGCGGCAGGCTCGGTGCCTTGACAGGCGATCCGGGCTCGGTGAAGTCGCGCTGCACCGACAGGGTCAGAAGAGCCACCCGGTGTCGCTCCGGCACGCAGTAGTCCGCCATGAAGATCGCCTCCTCGCAGCTTGGCTGGTTCGTCTCGTCGGCTGGTTCTGCCGGACCGGCGGGCGCGCCGCGGAATCCGCGCGCCGCCCGTCCGGACGGGTGGTTCGGTCCCCCTTCGATGCCGCGCCCGGACCGCAGCCACCCGATTGTCCTGGTGACAATTAGTCCCGAAGGCCCGGCGGAGACAAACGGCAAGGCCGTATGGCAGCCTCGCGCAGGCTGCAAGGCTCTCCGGCAGGGTTCCGCTTCACTCGGCCCGGCCGCGCCTGGTGCGCAGTTTCGCCCAATAGTCCAGGCGCCTGCGCAGCTCGCGCTCGAAGCCGCGCTCGACCGGCCGGTAGAAATCGCGCCGCTCCATGCCTTCGGGAAAGAAGTCCTGGCCCGAGAAGGCGTCGGGCGCCTGGTGGTCGTAGGCATAGCCGCGCCCGTAACCGAGGTCCTTCATCAGGCGCGTCGGCGCGTTGAGGATGTGCGCCGGCGGCATCAGCGAGCCGGTCTCGCGCGCCGCCCGCTCGGCCTCCTGGAACGCCAGATAAGCCGCATTCGACTTGGGCGCGGTGGCGAGATAGATCACCACCTGGGCAAGGGCGAGCTCGCCTTCCGGTGAGCCCAGCCGCTCGTAGGCCTGCCAGCCGGCGATCGCCTGCTCCAGGGCCTGCGGATCGGCCAGCCCGACGTCCTCGGCGGCGAAGCGGACCAGCCGCCGGGCGATGTAGTGCGGATCCTCGCCGCCAGCCAGCATGCGGACGAACCAGTAGAGCCCGGCATCGCAGTCCGACCCGCGCAGCGCCTTGTGCAGCGCGCTGATAAGGTTGTAGTGGCTCTCCTGCGCCTTGTCGTAGATCGGTGCGCGCTTCTGCAAAAGCCCGGCGAGATCCGCGCTGTCGAGCGGCCGGCTCTCGGCCGGCAAGTCGAGCAGTTCCTCGACCAGGTTGAGCAGATAGCGCCCGTCGCCGTCGGCCATGGCAATGAGCGCGGCGCGCGCTTCGGGCTCGAGCGGCAGGGGATGCCCGGTTGCGCCCTCGGCCCGCGCCAGCAACTCCTCCATCGCCTCGGCATCGAGGCGGCGCAGGACGAAGACCTGGCAGCGCGACAGCAGGGCCGCGTTCAGCTCGAACGAGGGATTTTCCGTGGTCGCCCCGACGAGCACGACGGTGCCGTCCTCGACGTAGGGCAGGAAGCCATCCTGCTGGGCCCGGTTGAAGCGGTGGATCTCGTCGATGAACAGCAGGGTGCCCTGCCCGCCGGCACGGCGGTCGCGGGCCCGTTCGAAGACCTTGCGCAGGTCTGCGACGCCGGAGAAGACGGCGGAGAGCGATTCGAAGGCGAGATCGGTCGATTCCGCGAGCAGCCGGGCGATCGTGGTCTTACCGCAGCCCGGCGGCCCCCAGAGGATCATGGAGGCGAGCCGCCCCGCCGCCAGCATGCGCCCTAGCGGCCCGTCGGGGCCGACCAGATGGTCCTGGCCGACCACCTCCTCCAGGCTGCGCGGCCGCAGCCGGTCGGCGAGCGGGCGCGGCGCGCCGGCCTCGAACAGACCCTCCTGTTCGCCGCCAGGTTCGGAGCGCCGGCCGCGTCCCCGGCCGGCCTTAGCGCTCGAATTCGACAAGGCGCACCTGCCCGTCGCGACTGAACGAGATGCGCCAGCGGCCGAGCCGCTCGTCCATCAGCCCTGCCAGGCTCGCGACGTTCGAGACGGGCTGCCGGTTGACCGAGAGAATGATGTCGCCGGTCCGGAAGCGCAGCCGACGCGCGAGGCTGTTGGCCGCGACCTTGGTGATGACCACGCCCTCCCAGGCGCCCGGCAGGTCGAGCTCCTCGGACAGGGCCGGCGAAAGGTTGGCGACCACGGCGCCGCTGAGCGGATGATAGCCGGTCAATCGCGTCTCGTTGCGCGGCGGACTCTCGGGCGGGGCGACGACCGGCAGCGTGGCGCGCATGCGCTTTCCGCCGCGCAGGAACTCAAGCGACAGATCGTCGCCGAGCGGCTGGGTAACGACGCGGTAGCGCAGGCTCTCGTAGTCCGTGATCGGCTGGCCGTCCACGGCCAGGATGATGTCGCCGGTCCTGAGGCCCGCTTCGTGGGCCGGGCCGGCGCGGTGGACCTCGTTGACCACGACGCCGCCGGGCCGCTCGAGGCCGAAGCCCTCGGCAAGGTCGGGCGAAATTGTCTGCCCGGCAATCCCGATCCACGGCCGGATCAGGCCGTCGCCGGCGATCGCCGAGGCGACCACCGTGCGCACCATGTTCGAGGGGATCGCGAAGCCGATGCCGACCGAGCCGCCGCTGCGCGAGAAGATCGCCGTGTTGATGCCGATCAGCTTGCCGTCGAGGGTGACCAGCGCACCGCCCGAGTTGCCCGGATTGATCGCCGCGTCGGTCTGGATGAAGAAGTTGAAGTCGGTGATGCCGATCTGGGTACGGGCCAGGGCCGAGACGATGCCGCTGGTCACGGTCTGGCCGACGCCGAAGGGATTGCCCAGGGCGAGCACGATGTCGCCGACCTCGACCGAATCGGAATCCTTCAACGCGAGGGTCGGCAAGGCCCGACCGCCGGGATCGACGCGCAGGACGGCGAGGTCCGTGCGTTCGTCGGTCAAAACCACCTCGGCGTCGAACTCGCGCAGATCGGAAAGCACGACCTTGATGTCGGTCGCGTCGGCGATGACGTGATTGTTGGTGACGATCAAGCCGTCCTCGGAGACGATCACCCCGGAGCCGAGCGACGACTGGATGCGCTCGCTGGGCTGGCCGAACTGGCGCAGGAAGTCCTCGCCGAAGAAGCGGCGGAAGAAGGGATCGTCGAGAAGTCCGGGGCGTCGCCCGACCTGCTGCCGGCGCTGCGAGAAGACGTTGACCACTGCCGGCGCCGCGCGTTTGACCACCGGCGCGAACGACAGCATGACCTCGCCGCGCGAGCCCGGCACCGCCCGCTGCTGCGCGGCAAGCGGCGCAATCGACACGGCGAAGAGGACCGCGAGCAGGACCGCGAGCAGTCCACCGCGGCCCGGGACGGCGGCCGCGCCCCGGCCAGGACCGCTGCCGGCGGCCGCACCGCAACGCGGGATCGGAAAAGAATCGCTAATCAGACTCGGCCTCTTGCTCGACTGCGGCGATCTGGCGGAAGGGTGCGCCCGGCCACGGCACGTGCACGCAGCGCTACGCGGCCTCTTCCTCGTCCTCGTCGCCCTCCACGGGCCCGGAGTCCTGCCCCTTGGCGTCCGGATCGCGGTCGACCAGCTCAATGATCGCCATCGGGGCCATGTCGCCGTAACGGAAGCCGGCGCGCAGCACCCGGGTATAGCCGCCCGGGCGCTCCTTGTAGCGCTCCGCCAGGGTGTCGAACAGCTTGGCGGCGAGAGCGGTGTCCTTGATCACCGACAGCGCCTGGCGCCGGGCGTGCAGGTCGCCGCGCTTGCCAAGTGTGATCAGGCGATCGACGACTCGGCGCAGCTCCTTGGCCTTGGGCAGCGTGGTCCGAATCTGCTCGTGCTTGATCAGGGCCGCCGCCATGTTCGCGAACATGGCCTTGCGGTGACTCGTGGTCCGGCCCAGCTTGCGGCCGCTCTTGCGGTGGCGCATGGCACCT
>CAZDBC010000088.1:0-789 GCA_964503295.1 uncultured Kiloniellaceae bacterium
GCGCGTCGTCGGAGTCGAGCTACCCGAGGGCGCCGAGATCGACTCGGATCAGGTCGTTCGACTGGGAGACGGGCAGAAGCTGAAGTTTCGACACGCCGGCGGGATCACGGTGACGGCGAGCGCAGACGGCCGCTTCGTGCGGGTCGGCGACGACATCCCCGTGCACGGCGTCATGCGCTTCAACGAGCTGGCCGCGGCGCGCGCGGCGGCCGCGGCCGGCATTTCCCCGGAGGTCGTGCACGCGCAGCCGGGGATCCTGGTCACGCGCTTCGTCGAGGGGCGGACGCTGGGCGAGGCCGACGTGCGCGATCCGGCGATGCTCGAGCGCATCGTGCCGCTGCTGCGCGCATGTCATCGGGAGCTGCCGCAGCATCTGCGCGGGCCGGTGCTGATGTTCTGGGTGTTTCACATCGTGCGCCACTATGCCGGCGTTCTGCGCGATGCGGGCAGCGACCGAACCGGCCTGCTGCCCGATCTGCTCGACAAGGCGGCGCGGCTCGAGCGCGCGGTCGGCCCGATCGAGGTGGTGTTCGGCCACAACGATCTTCTGGCCGCCAACTTCATCGACGACGGTTCGCGGCTGTGGCTGGTCGACTGGGACTACGCCGGCTTCAACTCGCCGCTGTTCGATCTGGGCGGACTGTCGTCCAACAACGAGTTCGGCGAGGCCGAGGAGGAGCTGCTGCTTCGGCTCTACTTCGGCCGGCCGGCGAGCCCCGGGGAACGGCGCGGCCTGGCGGCCATGAAGGCGGCCTCGCTGCTGCGCGAGAGCCTCTGGAGCATGGTTTC
>CAZDBC010000088.1:799-9301 GCA_964503295.1 uncultured Kiloniellaceae bacterium
TCCGAGGTGCACTCGCGCATCGACTTCGACTTCGCGTCCTACACGAACGAAAACCTGGAGCGTTTCGCGCGCGCCTGGGCTGCCTACGAGTCTCTCGAAAGCTAGCACGGATCAGGACATGGCCAAGGATCGCGTTCCCAGCGCCGCTCAGGTTGTGGTTATCGGCGGCGGCATCATCGGCTGCAGCACCGCCTACCATCTGGTGCGCTGCGGCGTGCGCGACGTGGTCGTTCTGGAGCGTCACAAGCTGACCAGCGGTACGACCTTTCACGCCGCGGGCCTGGTCGGGCAGCTGCGCAGCAGCGCCAACGTCACGCGCCTGCTCAAGTATTCGGTCGAGCTCTACCGGCGCCTGGAGGAGGAAACTGGGCAGGCGACCGGCTTCAAGCAGAACGGCGGTTTGCGCCTGGCCTGCAACGCCGAGCGCATGACCGAGATCCGCCGTCAGGCGACCACGGCGCGCAGCTTCGGCCTGGAGATGCACCTGCTTGGCCCCGCCGAGGCCCTCGAGCTCTGGCCGCTCATGGAAACGCGCGACCTGGTCGGTGCCGCCTATCTGCCGACCGACGGCCAGGCCAACCCTTCCGACCTGACGCAGGGCCTGGCCAAGGGCGCCCGCAGGGAGGGCGCGCGGTTCGTCGAAGGGGTGCGCGTGACCGGCATTCGCACGGCGGCGGGCCGGGTCTGCGGCGTGACCACCGATGCCGGCGAGATTGCCTGCGAGAGCGTGGTCAACTGCGCCGGCCAGTGGGCACCGGAGATCGGCGCCCTGGCCGGCGTGTCGGTGCCGCTCAGCCCGATGCAGCACCAGTACATGATTACCGAGCGCATCGCCGGGGTCGAGCCGACGCTGCCGACCCTGCGCGACCCCGACGGCCTCATCTATTTCAAGGAGGAGGTGGGCGGTCTGGTCATGGGCGGCTACGAGCGCAAGCCCCTGCCCTGGGCCGAGAACGGCATTCCCGAGGGATTTGCCTTTTCGCTGCTCGACCCGAACTACGAGCAGTTCGAGCCGCTGATGCAAAGCGCGCTGCACCGCGTCCCGAAGCTCTCCGAGGCCGGCGTGCGCCAGTTCATCAATGGGCCGGAATCCTTCACCCCGGACGGCAACTTCATTCTCGGCGAGGCGCCGGAGTTGCGCGGCTTCTTCGTCGGCGCCGGCTTCAACGCCTTCGGCATCGCCGCCGCCGGCGGCGCCGGCTGGGCGCTGGCCGAATGGGTGGCGCGCGGCGAGCAGCCGATGGACCTCGCGCAGGTGGACATCCGGCGCTTCGGCCAGCCGCACCGCAGCCGCGAGTGGGTGCGCGCGCGTACGGTCGAGGCCACCGGCAAGCACTACACCATGGCCTGGCCGCATGAAGAACATGCATCGGGCCGTCCGGCGCGGGTCTCGCCGCTTTACGGCCGGCTGAAGGCGGCCGGCGCCTGTTTCGGCGAGAAGCTGGGCTGGGAGCGGCCCAACTGGTTCGCGCGCAATGGCCGGGAGCCGGTCGACGTCTACAGCTACGGACGGCAGAACTGGTTCGAGAGCGTCGGCGAGGAACATCGCGCCGTGCGCGAACAGGTCGGGATCTTCGACCAGTCGTCCTTTGCCAAGTTCCTTCTCGCCGGGCCCGATGCCGCGTCCGCTCTGTCGTGGATCTGCGCCAACGATGTCTGCCGCGAGGTCGGCCGCATCACCTATACGCAGATGCTCAACCGGCGCGGCGGGATCGAGTGCGACCTGACGGTCACGCGGCTCGGGGAGGAGAGCTTCTACATCGTCACCGGAACCGGCGCGGCGACGCGCGATTTCGACTGGATCAGGCGAAACCTGCCGGAGGGCGCGCGCGCCTACCTGCTGGACGTAACCTCGTCCTATGCCGTCCTGTCGCTGATGGGTCCGCGGGCGCGCGACCTCATACGGCGGGTCGCGCCGGAAGACCTGTCGAACGAGGCCCATCCCTTCGGCATCGCCCGCGAGATTACCATCGGCGGCGCGCGCGTGCGTGCCCTGCGCGTGACCTACGTCGGCGAGCTGGGCTGGGAGCTCCACATGCCGACCGAGACCGCGCCGGCTGTCTACGACCGGCTGGCCGAGGCGGGGGCGGAGCTGGGACTTGCGAACTGCGGCTACCGGGCCATCGAGTCGCTGCGTCTCGAGAAGGGCTATCGCGCCTGGGGCAGCGACATCACCACCGACGACACGCCCCTGGAGGCCGGGCTCGGATTCGCCGTCAAGCTGACGTCCAACCAGGCGTTCCTCGGACGCGACGCGCTGCTCGAGCAACGCCGGTCGGGCCTGAAGAAGCGGCTGGCCTGCTTCACGGTCGACGATCCGGAGGTGGTGCTTCTCGGGCGCGAGACGCTCTACCGCAACGGCGAGCGGGTCGGCTACCTGAGCAGCGCCGGCTGGGGCTACACCCTGTCCAAGAACATCGGCTATGGCTACGTCCGCGCCGGCGAGCCGATCGACCGGGCATTTCTCGAGGCCGGCAGCTACGAGCTCGAGGTCGCAGGCGAAATGGTGCCCTGTGTGCTGCAGCTTCAGCCGTTGTACGACCCGAAGATGGAACGTGTGAAAGCGTAGCGCGGCCGCAAGGCCGCGGAGCGCAGGCGCCTCAGGCGCCGGCCGCGCTGGCCGGCACCTCGCGACAGATGCAGTCGGCGGGGAAGAGGGTCGCCGCGGTTACGCCGCCGCCGTCGCGATTGGCAAGGCGCACGCTGCCGCCATGAAGCGCGACGAAGCGCTGCACCAGGGCGAGGCCCAGACCGGCGCCGTCATGGCTGCGCCCGAGGCCGTCGTCGGCCTGGGTGAAGGGCTCGAACACCCGCTCGAGATGCGCTTCGGGGATACCGACCCCCTGATCGATCACCTGCAGGCGGTAGCCCTGCGCATCCACCGCTGCGTTGACGCGCACGGCGGTGTCGGGGCGCGAGAACTTGATCGCGTTGCCGACGAGGTTCAGCAGTATCTGCCGCATGCGCTGGCCGTCGGCCAGCAGCGCCGGGGCATCGGGCGGGATGTCGTTGACCAGCCGCACCTCCGCAAGACGGGCCTTGGGCGCGAGAAGCTTGAAGCAAGACTCGGTCAGGGCGTGCAGGTCGAGCCGCTCTCGCTGGAGGGTGATGCGGCCGGCCTCGACCCGGGTCACGTCCAGGATGTCGTTGATCACCGACAGCAGGTGGGCGCCGCTCTCGTTGATGTCGCGAGCGTACTCGGCGTAACGCTCGCTGATCGGACCGAGGGTCTTGTTCGCCATCATTTCCGAAAAGCCGATGATGGCGTTGAGCGGTGTGCGCAGCTCATGGCTCATGTTGGCCAGGAACTCGGTCTTGGTGCGGCTAGCCGCCTCCGCGATCTCCTTGGCCTCGCGCAGTTGGCTTTCCATCTGCCGGCGCGCCGTGATGTCGCGCACGAAGGCGTTGAAGGCAACCTCGCTGTCGAGCTGTTGGGCACTGGCGGTCAGCTCGATGGGGAACTCGCTGCCGTTGCGATGCAAGGCGGTCACTTCCATGCGCTGCTCGAAGTAGTTCGGTCGCTTGCGACGCAGGTAGCCTCGAATCGCGGCGCGATAGATCCGCCGGTGGCGCTGCGGCACGAGCAAGTCCGGGAGATCCCGGCCGATCGCCTCCTCCCGGCTCCAGCCGAAGACCTGCTCGGCGGCCGGGTTCCAGTCGATGATCCGCAGCCGGGAATCGACCGAGACGAAGGCATCCAGTGAGCGGTCGATGACCTCGCGCACCCGGCGTTCGCTGGCGCGCAGGGCCGCGTCCGCTCGCCGGTAGGCGGTCATGTCGGTGTAGGTCGTGACCATTCCACCTTCCGGGAGAGGCAGGCCGCGCACCTCGATCACCGTGCCATCGGGTCGTTCGCGCTCGAAGCAATGGGGCTCGAAACGTCGCGCGACGTCAATGCGCTTGGTGACCGCTTCCTCGACATCGACATCGCCGTACTCGCCCCGCTCGGCATTGAAGCGTATGAACTTCTCGAAGGGATCGCCGGGCTGGAAGCGGTCGGCGGGGAAGTCGAGCAGCTCGAGAAAGCGGTGATTGAACGCGAGCACCCGCAGCTCAGGGTCGACAACGCTGATGCCCTGCGACATGTGCTCCATGGTGGTCTCGAGCAGATGGTGTTTCTGCTCCGCCTCGCGGCGGGCGCTGCGTTCCGCGGTCACGTCGGTGCCGGTGCCGCGGTAGCCGAGGAAGTTGCCCTTGTCGTCGTAGAGCGGCTTGCCACTGATGCTGAAGATGCGCAGCTGGCCGTTGCGGCCCATGACGTTATACTCGAAGCCCTTGAATGGCCGGTGCGCCTCCATGTCCGCCTTGTTCTGCAGGACTGCTGGATCGGTGGCGGCGGCGACCTCCCAGCGGGTCTTGCCGAGGAAGGTCGTCCTAGGCAGGCCGGTCACCTGGCGCAGGCGGTCGGAAAAGTAGGTGAACCGCAGGTCGGCGTCGGTCTCCCAGACCCAGTCGGCGGCCAGTTCGACCACGTCCCGGAAGCGCTCCTCCCGGTGCCGGATCCGCCGCTCTGCCTCGCGCAGCCGACGATAGGCGCGCAGGGCAAGGACCCCGCCCGCCAGTGCGAGCAGGCTGCCGAGGCCGATGAGGCCGAACAGAATGAGGTCCATGGTGCGCGCGGCCAGCAGCCGCATCTGCTCGGAGAAGCGGTTGACGCTTGCGGTCAGCCGCAGATTGATCCGGTCGAGGCGGTCGAGCAGCTCCCGGCGTTCCTGGGGCGAGAGACCCAGTTCGCTGAGCTTCCAGTGCAGCTCGCGGCCGAGAAAGTCGAGTTCGTTGACCTGTTGATCGGCCTCGCGCCAGTTCTCGAGGGCGGGACGGAAGAGGGCGGTGTCGCCGAAGAGGCGGAACAGCCAGACCATGGCAGGAACGTCGTTGCGGTGGTTCCGGCCGTCGATCAGGCCCTCGTAGGCCTCGTGTGCGGAAACCTCCTCGCGTTCCATGGCCTCGCGGGCGCGGGCAGCGCCGAGCGGGACTGACAGCAGCTCATTGAAGCGGGCGAAGGCGGCCGGGTCGCCGGAAAAGGCATAGCTCTGTAGCGCGAAGGCGGCGTCCTTCTGCGCCTTGGCATAGTGGCCCTCAGCGGCGACGTAGGCGCGCAAGGTGTCGATCATGGCGGCGCCGCCTAGACCGGCCGCCAGAATGACCAAGTGGATGGTCAACAGGCCGGCGGTCAACGTCAGGACCGTATGGGACGTCGTCTTCTGCATCGCGCAACTTGTCGCAATTGCCCCCGATGTGTCAGTAAATCAGCGGTTTGCGAATAAATCGTTGATGCAAGAAGGCCAAAGGGCGGCCACCCGGGACGCGTTGGAACGCTGGCTGTTCCCCAGGATTGAAGATTTCGTTGCGGCGCCTTCGCCGCAGGACGGTCGGCAGAGGCCGCTCCGATCCCTGCCGAGGCGGCGGGGGACGGCCTCGGCCGCCCCTGCGCGCCGGCACCGGCTCAACCGGTCGCCTTCAAGAAGCCGTCGATGTGGCCCTGCAGGGATTCCGCCTGCTTGGCCAGTTCGCCGACCGCGGCCAGCAGGTCCTGGGCCATGCGCCCGGTTTCCGAGGAGGCCGAGGAGACGTGGTTGATGTTCTCGTTGACCTCGCGGGTGGCGGCGCCCTGTTCCTCGATGGCGGAGGCGATGGCGGTGGTCGAGCTGCTGATGTCCTCGATGGTCTTGACGATCTGCTGATTGACCTCGACGGCGGCCCCGGTCGCGTTCTGGATGCCGGCGATCTGCTGGGCGATGTCCTCGGTCGCCTTGGCGGTTTGTGTGGCCAGCGCCTTGACCTCGGAGGCGACCACGGCGAAGCCTTTGCCGGCCTCCCCGGCGCGCGCCGCCTCGATGGTGGCGTTGAGGGCCAGCAGATTGGTCTGCTCGGCGATGTCCTGGATCAGGTTGACCACGGTGCCGATCTTCTCCGCGGAATCGGCGAGCTGGCCGATCTTCTCGCTCGACTGCTGGGCCGCGTCACGGGCGGCGTTGGCGATCTCGCTCGAATGGCTGACCTGGCGCGAGATCTCGGAGATCGAGCCGCTCAGTTCTTCGGAGGCCGAGGCCACGCTCGAGGCGCGCGCATTGCTCTGTTCGGCGATCTCGGCCATCGAGGTGGAGCTGCCGTGCATCTCCGTGGTGGCGGCCGAGAGGGCGGAGACCACCGAAGTCACGTTGTCCGCCAGGCGCTGGTTCTCGGTGATCACGTTCCAGGTCAGCATGGGACCGAGATAGTTGCCCTCGCCGTCCTTGAGCGCGGAAACGGCGAGCGAAAGGCGCTCGTCGCCCAGTTGGATCTTGGCGTTGTGCGGCAGGTTCCGCGGGTCGGCGAGCAGCCTGCGCTGATGCTGCGGGTTCTTGTGGAAGATGTCGATGGACTTGCCCTTCAGCTCCTCCGCCTTGCACGGGAGCAGGTGGTTGAGCGGCGTCAGCGTCTCGATGCTGGTGCGGTTGACGTAGGTGATCTCGAAGCTTTCCGGATCGGCCAGCATGACGTTGATCGGCATGTTGTCGAGCATCTGCAGCAGTTTGGCCGTCTCCGCCTCCTGCCGGACCTGGTCGGTGACCACGCTCCAGGTCAGCATGGGGCCGACATAGCTGCCGCCGGCGTCGTGGATCGCGGTGACCAGCAGGTCGAGCCATTCGCCGCCGATCGTGATCCGGGCCTTGTGCGGGAGGTTCTTGGGGTCGGCGAGCAGGCGACGCTGGTGCTCGGGATTCTTGTGAAAGACGTCGATCGACTGGCCCAGGATGTCGTCGGCGGGGCACGGCAGGGCGTGCTCGATGCTCTTCAGGGCATCGAGCGAGGAGCGGTTCATGTAGGTGATGCGCAAGTCAGCCCGGTCGCACAGCATGACGCTGACCGGCATGGCGTCGACCATGCCCTTGTAGAGCTCGGCCGATGAACCGGCACCACGGCCGGACGAGAAGAACGAGAACATGGACGATCCCCCAAAGTATTGTTGCCAGAGAACGTTAGGGGATTGTGTAAATAACTATGTAAAAGCTTGCTTAAATACGAGATGTATTCTTGATAATGGAGGATAATTATTTTTATTTATTACTTATGTTTATTCGAGGTGCCTCCCCGGGCAAAAACGGGCCATGCGGCAGGCGCCGCGAACCACATCGGCGTTCCGTGATCTGGGCAGGGGCTATGCGCAAGCGCCGATGCCCGGCCGCCGTTGGCCAAGCGCAGGCGAGACGGCTGTCAGTTCGCCGGGCGGTACGGCTCGCCGGCCTCGAGCCGCGGGCGCGGTCCGGGCAACTGGTGCGCTGCAGATTCGGCGGCCGCCGCGAAGGAGGCCGCTCGCGGATCGAGTCCTTCGCCCGTGCGTCCGCCGAAGAGCGCGCGCAGGCGGGCGAACACCAGCTTGATCAGACGCCACAGGCGCGGCAGCAGCCAGATCATCGCAAGCACGAAGACGATCAGGAAGATCGCCATGGGGATCGGATGGGCGACGGCGGCCCAGACGCCGGCGATCACGATGGCGTCCTCGGCCAGCGAGACCCCGATGTTGCTGAAGGGCTCGGGCGAGGTGTTGATGAGGACGCGCGTGCCGGATTTGAGCGCATGGCTGCTCGCGGCGAGGCCGCCGCCGGCGATCGCCGCGGCCAGTTCGGCGGCTGGGCTGATGTCGCCGAGGGCGCCCGCCGCGAGAACGGCGGCCGCGGGAATGCGGATGAAGCTGTGCAACCCGTCCCAGGCGGTGTCCACGCCGGGGACCTTGTCGGCGAAGAATTCGACGCAGTACATGAAGCCGGCCGCGGCTATGACGAGAGGATCGGCCAGGATCATGAGATCCGGCGGCAGGGTCATGTGGCCGGTGTTCGCGAGGATCCCGAGCGTCGCGATGGTGGCATAGAGGTTGATGCCGCTGGCCCAGGCCACGCCCATAGCCAGTGCGATGGTCTCGACAACTCCCATGACAAGCCTCGTCGCGTCAGCCTGAGCCAGGTCCGCTCGATGAATTGTAGGTGGTCGCAACGAGAGGGATTGCAAGGGAAGGCTGCGCGGCACAGGCCGCCGGCGGCGGCGCCGCGAACTGCCCGGACCGGGCTTTGATGAAATTTTTCCATAAAATCCAATGGCCTGTGACTTCGCCGGGCCAACAGCGGGTCGTTAAGACTTGCCGAACCCCGGCCGGACGAGGCTGAGGGTGCCGCGCGGCTGTCCGGTGGCCGGCACGCGGCGATGATCCGAGTGGCAACAAGAAGGACCAGGAGAAATGGCATTCGTGGAGGTTGCTGCAGGGGCGGCGGTCCCGGCGCCGGTCGCCATGCGACAGGCCCGGCATCGCTGGACGCACCGTCTGTTCGAGGGAATCCGCGGCGAGTTGCGCGCGCTGGAGACCCAACAGCAGGAACGGGCGTTCCTCGCCACGCCCCATGGCATGAACTTCACCGCTGCCGGTCGCTATTGACCCCCGTGCGGTGAAGACCTGACGGGCCCATCTCGGGACGCTTCCGCTTCGGGCGGGGCGTCCCGAGGGCCCCACAGCCTTCCGCCTTCGCT
>CAZDBC010000089.1:0-9294 GCA_964503295.1 uncultured Kiloniellaceae bacterium
GAGCTGTCGGAAATTGCGCAGTTCATCGACGCTCATGTCCGGATAGCCGGTCAGGTAGAGCAGCGCGTAGAGCAGCATCGACCCGTGCCCTGCCGACAGCACGAAGCGGTCGCGGTCGGGCCAGTCGGGGCGCTGCGGATCGAAGCGCATGAACTGCGAGAAGAGCACCGTGGCCACGTCGGCCATGCCCATCGGCATGCCGGGGTGGCCCGAGTTGGCCTTCTGGACCGCGTCCATTGCCAGTACGCGGATCGCGTTGGCCATGTCGCCGTGGAGCCGGGCGGTATCGCCGGCTGTCGCGGGAAGAGAGTGCGCCATGGAGTCCACTGTCAGCGGTCGGCGGACATACCGGCCGCCCGGGGACGGCAAGTGGGCCGTCATCCCGTCAGCCCGGTACGGCCATCCGGCGAATTCGCGGGCAAGATGCCGCCGGCTCTCCGTCAGGTCAACCGCCATATCCGGGGTCGTATCCCGGGCCAGAAAACGCGGCCGGGGGCGCCAGGCGCTGGCGTCCGGCAGTTGACCGCCCCGGCCGGCGGAGCCTATGTTCCGCGCCGCAGGGTGCGTGCGCGACGGGCGCCTGGCCGTTGTCGCGGTCGTCCGCTATCCGACCCGCGCAAGCTTGGGACCGCCCATGGGACAGCCGCGGGACATGACCAGCCTGAACGAGGCCCAGCAACGGCTCGAGGCCGCCCTCGAGCGGCTCGAGCAGGCCGCTGCGCGCACCGCCGCGGCGCCGGGGGCCGAGGCCGGGGGGGCCGACGGCGCGCCCGGGCAGGCAGCGGCGACCGAAGAGGTCGCGCAACGCCTCGACGAGGTGATCCGCCGACTCCGGACCCTTCTGGACGGCAACTGACCGGAAAGGCGCCATGGCCGAGATCAGCCTGAGCATTCACGGCCGCAGTTACGAGATCGCCTGCGACGATGGACAGGAGGCCCATCTCGAAGAGCTCGCGCGCTACCTCGACGCCAAGGTGGGGCAGTTGGCGCAGTCGGTCGGCCCGGCCGGCGAGGCGCGGCTTCTGGTCATGGCGGCCCTGCTGATCGCTGACGAATTGCACAATGCCCTGCAGCAGGTCGAGGACCTCAAGGCGCTGGCCGACGAGCGCGATGCGCGCCGGCAGCGCCTGGATGCTTCGGCCGCGGCGGCCATCGAAGGCTGCGCCCGGCGCATCGAGGACGTTGCAGCACGCCTGGCGAACACCTAGATTCCAGCTATGGGTAGGGGGCTGCAGGGTGCGTCAGGTTTATCGATCCCTGGGGCTATACCGAACCTCTAGGGAGCTGTCCCTGCCGGAGCCGTGGCTTCGGTATACGGCGCCCACCTGCATGGCAGGCCACAGAGGATGATACAGGACCAACGGCCCAGGCGGCTCCTCCCATACCCTTCGCCCGGTCTGCGCGCGACGTGCCCGGAATGAACACAGGCGCCGCAGTCGACGGGCAGCCAGCCGACACGCGCAAGCAGGCATTGCGCGCCGCCGCGCGCAGCAAGCGTGCGGAGCTCGCATCCGGCGCCGAAAAGGCGGCGGAGCGGCTGCGGGATCTGGCGCTGGCCGCGTTGCCCTGGCCCGCCGAGGCCTGCGTTTCGGCCTACTGGCCGATGGGCGACGAGTTGGACCCGCGACCGCTGTGCGCGGCGCTGGCCCGACGCGGTCATGCGCTCGCGCTGCCGGTGATGCAAGGCGCGGGAAAAGCATTGAAATTCCGCCGCTGGCGGCCCGGTGATCCCTTGCGCCCGGCCGCCTTTGGCACGCACGAGCCGCTGCCGCGCCAGCCCGAGGTCGAGCCCGACGTGCTGCTGGTCCCGCTCTTGGCCTTCGACCGGCGCGGCTATCGGCTGGGCTACGGTGGGGGCTTCTACGACCGGACGCTGGCCGCGCTGCGCGCGCGCCGCAGCGTCCTGGCGGTCGGGCTCGCCTATTCCGGCCAGGAGGTGGCGGCGGTGCCATGCGATGGCCACGACCAGGCCCTGGATTTCGTCGCCACCGAGCGCGAAATCGTGACCGCGGCCTGAAAATCCGCCGAGCGGACCGCACGCGAGACTGGACACGGGGATCGAACGAGAGCATGCGCATTCTTTTTTGCGGCGACGTCGTCGGCCGCTCCGGCCGCGAGGCCGTCGTTACCCATCTGCCCGATCTCAAGCGCCGGCTGGACGCCGATTTCGTCGTTTGCAACGGCGATAATTTTTCTAATGATTCTGCGACCACCGAGAAGATCGTCGAGGAGCTGCTCGGTGCCGGGGTCGACGTGGTAACCGGGGGTAACCACTCCTGGGACCAGCGCGAGGCGCTGGCCTTCATCGACCGGCAGCCGCGTCTCCTCAGGCCGCTCAACTTCCCCGCCGGCACGCCGGGCCGCGGCGCTGCCCTGTTCGAGGGCCGGCGCGGCCAGAAGGTTCTGGTGGTCAACCTGATGGCGCGCCTCTTCATGGACCCGCTCGACGATCCCTTCGCGCGCATCGAGGAAACGCTCGCCCGCTATCGCCTCGGCGGCGGGGCCCAGGCCATCGTGGTCGACTTCCACGGCGAGGCGACCAGCGAGAAGATGGCCATGGGGCACTTCCTCGACGGCCGGGTGTCGCTGTGCGTAGGTACCCACACCCACGTGCCAACCGCCGATCACATGATTTTGCCGGGCGGCACCGCCTACCAGAGCGACGCCGGCATGTGCGGAGACTACGACTCGGTCATCGGGATGGAGAAGTCGGTGCCGCTCGCCCGCTTCACGCGCAAGCTGCCGACCGAGCGCATGACGGCGGCGCTCGGCGAAGGCACCCTCTCGGCGGTCTACGTTGAAACCGACGACACCAGCGGCCTGGCGGTCGAGATCGCGCCGGTGCGCATGGGCGGCCGGCTGCAGCCGACCCTGCCGGCGGCGGCCCGCCCGGTCGAGGCCTGAGCGCCGCGCCCGCGCGTTAGGACTGACCGTCCAGCGCCAGGAAGCGCCGCACTTCGTCGTCGAGGAGCTGGCTGCGGTCGGCGATCTGGTCGGCGAGCAGGCGCAGCCGGCGCCCGGTATCGGGGCCAGGCTCCCCTGCTGCGGACAGGACGCTGTCGAGGGTCGAGAGCGCGGCCTGCTGCACGAAGCCCTCGACGATCTCCGCGGCCCGGACCCTGCGCTGCTCGTCGGCCAGCGGGTCGTGAACCGGACCCGGCTCGGGGGCGAGGCCGGTCAGCAGATCGGTGGTCGGCAGGCTTGACGGGTTCATGATCGGGCAGTCTCTCTTTCGGTCGGCGGGAAAGGGCCGGGGCGCAGCCACGCCAGCCTTGTGACATCCCTCGGCGATTCGTCCGAAGGGGATCATGCCGGCGTCATCGTAAAGCGAAGCTTAACCGCTGCCACGGCGTTATGACCGGCCGCCGAACGCCGGCCGTTTTCGCCATAGCGGGGCTTCTGGAAAGCCCCGATTCCTGTTAGAAGGCGCCGTAATCTTGCCATATTGGAACCCTTAGGTGGCGCTGTGCCTTGCTCCGGTTCGCCACTATATATGGTAGGATCATCACTCGAATCGCGGAAGATCAGGGTATTCCCGTCATGGCGGGCCATTCACAGTTCAAGAACATCATGTACCGCAAGGGCGCGCAGGACAAAAAGCGCGCCAAGGAATTCGCGCGCCTGACCCGCGAGATCATGGTGGCGGCGCGCTCCGGGATTCCGGAGGTCGACAAGAACCCGCGCCTGCGCGGCGCCGTGCAGACCGCGCGGGCGGCCAACATGCCAAAGGACAACATCGAACGTGCGATCAAGCGCGCCGCCGGCGGCGAGGACGATGCCAACTACGAGGAAATGCGCTACGAGGGCTACGGGCCGGGCGGCGTCGCGGTCATCGTCGAGGCGCTGACCGACAACCGCAACCGCACCGCCTCGGAGGTCCGGGCCGCCTTTTCCAAGTACGGCGGCAGCCTCGGCGAGACCAACAGCGTCGCCTTCAACTTCGAGCGCATCGGTTCGATCGTCTATCCGGCCGAGGTGGCCTCCGCCGAGGAGATGTTCGAGGCGGCGGCCGAGGCCGGGGCGAGCAATGTCGAGAGTGGCTCCGAAGGGCACGAGGTGACCTGTGTGCCGGACGACTTCTCCGACGTCCGCGACGCGCTGACCGAGCGCTTCGGCGATCCGCGCGAGGCCAATCTGCTGTGGCGTCCGCTCAGCACCGTCATGATCGATTCCGACGCCGCCGAGAGCCTGTTCAAGATGCTCGAGGCGCTCGACGAGAGTGACGACGTTCAGCGGGTCGCCGCCAACTTCGAAATCGCCGACGACGTCATGGCCCGTCTCACCGCCTGATGCCGCCGGTTGCCTGGGGGCCGCACTGCATGCGTGTCATTGGATTCGATCCCGGACTCCGTAACACGGGCTGGGGCGTGATCGAGGCCAGCGGCCATCGCTTGCGGCACGTCGCGAACGGCGTGGTGCGCTCGCGGACCGACGATGACTTGGCTGTGCGCCTGTTGCACCTCCATCGCGGTCTCGGCGAGGTCCTGGCCGAGCACCGGCCGGATGCGGTTGCCGTCGAGGTCACGCTGGCCAACAAGAATGCCCAGGCCACGCTCAAGCTGGGCATGGCGCGCGGCGTCGCCCTGCTGACCGCGGCGCTGACCGGCCTGACGGTCGGCGAGTACCTGCCCATGATCGTCAAGAAGGCGGTGGTCGGCACCGGCCATGCCGACAAGCGCCAGGTCGCGGACATGGTGGCGCGGCTGCTTCCCGGCTGCACCATCGCGGCGCCCGACGCCGCCGATGCGCTGGCGGTTGCGATCTGTCATGCCCACAACGTCGCGACCCGCAGCCGCTGGTCGCGGAGCGGGCCGCTGGCGCCCGGCACGGTCACGGGAGCCGCGCGGTGATCGGCAAGCTGACCGGCATCGTGGATTCGGTCGGCGAGAGCCAGGCCCTGATCGACGTCGGGGGCGTCGGCTATCTCGTGTTCTGCTCGGGCCGGACCCTGGATCGCCTGCCGCCGAGCGGCGAGCGCGCGAGCCTCCTGGTCGAGACCCACGTGCGCGAGGATCACATCCATCTCTACGGCTTCGCCGAGCGCGCCGAGCGCGACTGGTTCCGCCTGCTGTCGGGGGTGCAGGGCGTGGGCGCGCGCATGGCGCTCTCCATCCTCTCGGCGCTCTCCCCCGAGCAGCTCGTGCAGGCGATCGCGGCCCAGGACCGCACCATGCTGAGCCGGGCCAGCGGGGTCGGTCCGAAGCTGGCCGGGCGCATCGCCGCCGAGCTGAAGGACAAGGTCGGCAGCCTCGCGCTAGGCCTGGGCGCCACCCCGTCCGAGCCGTCGCGTGGCGGGCCCGCCGGCGGGGTCTCCGAAGATGCCGTCTCGGCCCTCGTCAACCTTGGCTATCGCCGCGGCGAGGCCTTCGGCGCGGTCGCCGCCGCCATGGGCCGGCTGGGTCCCGACGCCGGCGTCGAGAGCCTGATCAAGGCCGGCCTCAAGGAACTCGCGCAATGAGCGGCGGCGGCGATGGCCCCGAGGCGGCGGCGCGCGTGGTCACGCCCGAGTTCGGGCAGGACGACGTCTTCGAGGTGACGCTGCGGCCGCAGAGCTTGGCGGATTTCGTCGGCCAGCAGCAGTTGCGCGAGAACCTCGCGGTCTTCGTCCAGGCTGCGCGCGCCCGCAAGGAGGCGCTGGATCACGTCCTCCTGTTCGGCCCGCCCGGCCTCGGTAAGACCACCCTGGCCCAGATCGTCGCCCGCGAGATGGGGGTCGGCTTCCGCGCCACCTCCGGACCGGTCATCGCCCGGGCCGGCGACCTGGCCGCCATCCTGACCAACCTGCAGCCGCACGACGTGCTGTTCATCGACGAGATCCACCGCCTCAATCCCGCGGTGGAAGAGGTGCTCTATCCGGCGATGGAGGATTTCCATCTCGATCTCATCATCGGCGAGGGGCCGGCGGCGCGCTCGGTACAGATCGACCTGCCACCCTTTACGCTGATCGGCGCCACCACGCGCTCGGGCCTGATCACCACGCCGCTGCGCGAACGCTTCGGCATTCCCCTGCGGCTGCAATTCTACGAACCCGGCGAGCTGGAGCAGATCGTGGCGCGCGGCGCGCGCGTGCTCGCCATGGAGTTGACCGCCGACGGCGCCGCCGAGATCGCACGCCGCGCCCGCGGCACGCCGCGCGTTGCCGGGCGCCTGCTGCGCCGGGTGCGCGATTTTGCCGCCGTGCAGGGGCTGGAGCGGGTCGACGCCGCGGCCGCCGATGCCGCCCTGCGCCGCCTCGAGGTCGATGCGCGCGGCCTTGACGCCATGGACCGGCGCTATCTCGGCTGCATCGCGGACAGCTATGGCGGCGGTCCGGTCGGCGTCGAAACGCTGGCGGCGGCGCTGTCCGAGCAGCGCGACGTGCTCGAGGAGGTGATCGAGCCCTACCTCATTCAGCAGGGTCTGCTTCAGCGTACGCCGCGCGGCCGCCTTCTGAGCCCGCTCGGCTTCGGCTACCTCGGACTCGACGCGCCGCGCCGCGCCGCGCAGTTCGACCTGCTGGGCGACGAAGAGGGATCGGCGCCGTGACCGGAGCCACTGTCGCGGCGCCGCCGGGCCCGGCGGCGCCCGGTCGGCTCGAGGGCGGTCGGCACCTGCTGCCGATCCGGGTCTATTACGAGGACACGGACGCCAGCGGCATCGTCTATCACGCCAACTACCTGCGCTTCGCCGAGCGGGCGCGCACCGAGATGCTGCGTCTGATCGGGATCGACCAGTCACGGCTGCGCGCCGAGCAGGGCCTGGCCTTCGCGGTGCGCGACTGCAGCATCGATTTCCGCCGCCCGGCGCGGCTCGACGACCTGCTCGAGGTGCGCACGCGGCTGCTCGAACTGACCGCCGCCACGCTGCGCGCGGAGCAGTTGCTGTGGCGCGGTGCCGATCTGCTGGTGCGCATCGCCGTGCGCGTCGCCTGCGTCAATCTCGAAGGGCGCGCGGCGCGGCTGCCGCGCACGCTGCGCGAGGCCCTGGAGCCCTATTTGGACAGCGGGGGAGAGAGCTAGTTCATGGAAAACTCTGCGGTCGACGCACTGGCACTGGGCGGCACGGTGGTCCGGGACCTGAGCGTCTGGGGCCTGTTCCTGCAGGCCGACATCATCGTCAAGGCGGTCATCGTGCTGCTGCTGCTCGCCTCGGTCTGGACCTGGGCGATCATCTTCGAGAAGGTCATGCGCATGCGCCGGCTCAAGGCGCAGGCCGAGCAGTTCGAGGAGGCCTTCTGGTCGGGCGGCTCGCTCGACGACCTCTACGATCGCATCGACAAGCGGCCGCCCGATCCCATGTCGTCGGTTTTCGTCTCGGCGATGCGCGAATGGCGGCGCTCGGCCGCGCGCGGCCACGGCGCCATCACCGAGCAGTGGCGCGAGAACCTGCAGGAGCGCATCGAGCGGGTCATGGACATCACCCTCGGTCGCGAGATGGAGCGGCTCGAGAAGTACATGATCTTTCTCGCATCGGTCGGCTCCTCGGCGCCCTTCATCGGCCTGTTCGGCACGGTCTGGGGCATCATGAACGCCTTCACCTCGATCGCGGCGGCCAAGAACACCTCGCTGGCGGTTGTCGCCCCGGGCATCGCGGAGGCCCTGTTCGCGACCGCGCTCGGGCTGGTCGCGGCCATCCCGGCGGTAATCGGCTACAACAAGCTGTCGGCCGATCTCGGGCGCTACGCTGCCCGTCTCGAGGCCTTCGCCGGCGAGTTCGGCGCGATTCTCTCGCGCCAGCTCGAGGAGCGCGACTGAGCCATGGCCGGACCGCTGCTGAAGCGCGCGAGCGAGGGCCGCAGGCGCGGCGCCTACCGCCCGATGAGCGAGATCAACGTCACGCCGTTCGTCGACGTCATGCTGGTGCTGCTCATCGTCTTCATGGTGACGGCGCCGCTGCTGACCGTCGGCGTGCCGGTCGACCTGCCCAAGGCCGAGGCCAAGGCCATCGGCGAGACCGAGGAGCCGCTGGTGGTCTCGGTCAACGCCGAGGGGCAGATCTTCATCCAGGACACGGAAGTCGAGACCGAGCAGCTCGTGCCGCGCCTGGTCGCGATCACCGGCAGCAAGCCCGATACCCGGATCTACGTGCGCGGCGACCGCAGGATCGACTACGGGCGCATCATGGAGGTGATGGGGCGCATCAACGTCGCCGGCTTCACGCGCGTTGCCCTGATCGCGGAGCTGCCCAAGGAGCGCGTCGAGCTGCAATGACCGCGCACCTCTCCGCGCCGGCGCGCGACGCCGCAACCTGACCGCGCCCGGGACGAAGCATGGGCCGCGGACTGCTGTTCTCCTTCGTGCTGCACGGGCTGACCCTGGCCCTTTTGGTGTTCGGCCTGCCGCACGTCAGCTCGCCGCCGCTCAGTGACCAGCCGATCACGGTCGAGGTGGTCAGCGAGGATGCCCTGCTGCCGGAGGCGCCGCAGGAGGAAGCGCCTGAAACGACGGCCGAGGAGCAGGCCGCGAAGCCCGAACCCGAGCAGGAGAAGGCGCCGCCGCCGCCCCCTCCGGCCCCGACGCCGCCTCAACAGGCGGCGTTGCCGCCGGAGCCCGAACCCGAGCCCGAACCCGTGGTGGAGCCCGAGCCTGAGCCGGAACCCGAACCCGTCGCGGAGCCGGAACCCGAGCCGGAGCCGATGCCCGAACCCGAACCCGAACCGGAGCCGGTGGTGGAGCCAGACCCCGAGCCTGAGCCCGAGCCCGAGCCCGAACCGGAGCCGGTCGCGGAACCCGCGCCGGAGCCGGAGCCTGAACCCGAGCCGGTCGCCGAGCCCGAGCCGGAACCCGAGGCGGAACCCGAGACGGCGGCCAAGCCCTTGCCGCCGAAGCCACGTCCCCGGCCGTCCCCGCCGCAGGTTGCCGCCCCGCAGCCCGAGCCCGAGCCCGAGGAGAAGACGGAGGATCGTCTGGCCTCGATCCTGCGCAACGTCGAGAAGCTCAAGGACAAGCCGCCGGCCCAGCGCGACCAGGCGGCCCGGGCGCCCACGCCGGGTCCGGCCCAGAGCGCCTCCGTGTTCGAGATCCAGGAGCTGGCCCGCATGCTGCAGTCGCAGGTCGAGCGCTGCTGGCGCCTGGAACCGGGCGCGCGCGAGGCGGAAGACCTTCAAATCGCCATAAACGTCGATCTCAATCCGGACGGATCGGTGCAGCGGGTCGAGATCGTCGATGTGGACCGCATGGTGC
The DNA here is from genome assembly GCA_964503295.1 of uncultured Kiloniellaceae bacterium. GTDB lineage: Bacteria > Pseudomonadota > Alphaproteobacteria > Kiloniellales > Kiloniellaceae > CAZDBC01. The sequence continues at coordinate 9,162 of CAZDBC010000089.1, forward strand.
GCGACCCCTATTTTCGCTCGGCGGCCGAGAATGCCAGACGTGCGATCCTGAATTGCAGCCCCTACGAGCTGCCGCCGCGCAAGTATTCGCTGTGGCGGCAGATCACCTTCAACTTCGATCCGCGAAAGATGTT
>CAZDBC010000090.1:0-1506 GCA_964503295.1 uncultured Kiloniellaceae bacterium
GGCCGAATAGGCGCGGCGCCGGCCGCCCTGCCTGGCGGCGGCGCCCTGCGCCCTACCCAGAACCGGCGGCGCGCTCGATGGTGCCGGCCTTCGCGCCCGGCCCGCGGCCGGCGGCCCACCGACAGCCCTGGTCCCCGCGTTTCGATCACGACTGATGGCAGTGTTCCGGCATAGCGCCGATGTTCCGGCCGAGGCCAAGGGCGCGGTCGTCGCCATCGGCAACTTCGACGGCGTGCACCTCGGCCATGAGGCCCTGATTGGGGCGGCGCGCGAGCAGGCGCGCGGGCTCGGCGTGCCGCTCATGGTGCTGACCTTCGAGCCTCATCCGCGCTCGGTCTTCAGCCCGGACGCGCCGCCGTTTCGCCTGACCTCCCTGCGCACGCGCCTGCAGGCGCTCGAGGCGCTCGGCGTCGACCACGCCACGGTGCTGCACTTCGATCTCGAGTTCGCCAGGAAGTCGGCCGAGGACTTCGTGCGCCAGATCCTGGTGCGCGATCTGGCCGCACGCCATGTCGTCGTCGGCTGGGACTTCTGCTTCGGCCGGGGCCGCGCCGGCAACGCCGACCTGCTGCGGGAGATGGGCGCCGAGCTCGGCTTCGGGGTCACCGCCATCGAGCCCGTGCGCGGCCCGGACGGGGAGGTCTATTCCTCCTCGGTTATCCGCCAGGCCCTGCGCGCGGGCGATCCGCAGAAGGCGGCGCGCCTGCTCGGCCGACCCTGGGAGATCGAGGGCCGGGTCGAGGCCGGCGACCGGCGCGGGCGCCAGCTCGGCTTCCCGACCGCCAACCTGGCGCTCGGCGACCTGCTCCACCCGGCCCTCGGCGTCTACGCCGTGCAGGCCGGACTCGACCGGGGCAGCGAGACCGACTGGTACGACGGCGTCGCCAACATCGGGCGGCGGCCGACCGTCGAGGGCACCAGGGTCCAGCTCGAGGTGCATCTCTTCGATTTCGCCGGGGACCTTTACGGACGCCACCTGCGCACCCGGCTGCTCGCCTTTCTGCGCGGCGAAAAGAAGTTTGACGGCCTGGAGGCTTTGCGGGCACAAATCGCCCAGGACAGCCGGCGGGCCCGCGATCTCCTGGCGGCGAAGCGCGCCTGAGGCCGGCTGCTCGAACCCGCCCGGGGACGTCATGGAGGCCGGACCGCCGCAGGGCGGGCGCGCCCGTGCGCGCGGCGCACCCGATACAGAACCGAAGGCTGCCCCGAACCGAAGGCTGCGTTGAGCGTCATGAGCGTTGACTACAAATCGACGGTGTTCCTGCCGCGCACCGACTTTCCGATGCGCGCCGGCCTGGCCAAGCGCGAGCCGGAGATCCTGGCGCGCTGGCAGGAGATGGATCTCTTCTCCCGTCTGCGCGAGCGCGCGCGCGGCCGCGAGAAGTTCGTCCTCCACGACGGGCCGCCCTACGCCAACGGCCATCTGCATATGGGCCACGCCCTCAACAAGATCCTCAAGGACGTGATCAACCGGGCCCAGCAGATGCTCGGCAAGGACGCGCATTA
>CAZDBC010000090.1:1516-3952 GCA_964503295.1 uncultured Kiloniellaceae bacterium
GGAGCGCTACCGCAGCCAGGGACGCGACAAGGATGCCGTGCCGGTGGTCGAATTCCGGCGCGAATGCCGCGAGTTCGCCGAGCACTGGATCAAGGTGCAGATCGAGGAGTTCCGCCGGCTCGGCGTCGAGGGCGACTTCCGGCGCCCTTACACCACCATGGACTTCGCCGCCGAGGCGCAGATCGTGCGCGAGATCGGCAAGTTTCTCATGAACGGCGGCCTCTACGCCGGCTCCCGGCCGGTGCTCTGGTCGGTGGTCGAGAAGACCGCCCTGGCCGATGCCGAGGTCGAGTACCACGAGCACAAGTCGCCGACCGTCTGGGTGCGCTTTCCGGTTCTGTCGGGTCCGGGCGACCTGCGCGGCGCCAGCGTGGTGATCTGGACCACGACGCCCTGGACGCTGCCGGGCAACCGCGCAGTTGCCTATGGTCAGGAGCTCAGCTACTACGCCCTCAGGGTCGAGGAGGTGGCGGAAGGCAGCCGCGCGCAGGTCGGCGAGACGCTGCTGGTCGCGGCCGAGCGCAGCCACGAGTTCTGCGAGACCCTGGGCATCGTCCGTTCCGAGCTGGTCTGGCAGGGCAGGGGCGCGGCGTTGGCCGACGTGGTCTGCGCCCATCCCCTGCGCGGGCAGGGCTATGACTTCGACGTGCCGGCCCATGCGGCCGACTTCGTCACCCTCGATCAGGGCACCGGCTTCGTGCACATCGCCCCGGGACACGGCACCGACGACTACCACCTGGGCCGGCGGCAGGACCTGGAGATTCCCCACACCCTCGATGCCGAGGGGCGCTTTCTCGATCATGTGCCGCTTTTTGCCGGCAAGCTCGTGCTGACCGCCGAGGGCAAGGAGGGCGATGCCAACGGCGCCGTCATCAAGGCACTGGACGAGGCCGGCAAGCTGGCCGCCAAGGGCAGCCTGCGCCACAGCTATCCGCATTCCTGGCGCTCCAAGGCGCCGCTCATTTTCCGCAACACGCCGCAGTGGTTCATCTCGATGGAGGCAAACGACCTGCGCGGCAAGGCGCTGGTCGCCATCGACGCGACCCGCTTCGTGCCGCGCGCCGGGCAGAACCGCCTGCGCTCCATGATCGAGCAGCGGCCGGACTGGTGCATCTCGCGCCAGCGCCTCTGGGGCGTGCCGCTGCCCCTGTTCGTCAGCAAGAAGACCGGCGAGCCTCTGCGCGACCAGGCGGTGATCGACCGCATCGCCGAGGCCTTCGAGGCCGAAGGCGGCGACGCCTGGTTCACGAGCGATCCGCAGCGCTTCCTCGGCAACGACTATGACGCCGCGGACTACGAGCAGGTCACCGACGTGGTCGAGGTCTGGTTCGACTCCGGCTCGACCCACGCCTTCGTGCTCGAGGCCCGGCCCGAGCTGAAATGGCCCGCCTCGCTCTACCTGGAAGGCTCCGACCAGCACCGCGGCTGGTTCCACACCTCGCTGCTCGAATCCGCCGGCACGCGTGGCCGGGCACCCTTCGAGGCGGTGCTGACCCACGGCTTCGTGCTCGACGAGCAGGGCCGCAAGATGTCGAAGTCGCTGGGTAACGTCATCGCGCCCCAGGACATCATGAACACCCAGGGCGCCGACATCCTGCGCCTCTGGGTGGTCGCCTCGAACTACGAGGAAGACCTGCGTATCGGTCCGGAGATCTTGCGCTATCAGAGCGACGCCTACCGGCGGCTGCGCAACACCCTGCGCTACCTGCTCGGCAACTTGGCCGACTTCGACGAGAGCGAGCATCTGCCGGCGGCGGACATGCCCGAGCTCGAGCGCTGGGTGCTGCACCGCCTGTGGGAGCTCGACCGGTTGGTCCGCCAGGCGATCGAGGACTACGACTTCCACCACCTGTTTCAGAGCCTGCACAACTTCTGCGCTGTCGACCTATCGGCCTTCTACTTCGACGTGCGCAAGGACTCGCTCTACTGCGACCGGCCGGACAGCCCGCGCCGGCGCGCCTGCCGCAGCGTGCTCGACGAGCTGTTCTCCTGCTTGACCGCCTGGCTGGCGCCGATCCTCTGCTTTACGGCCGAAGAGGCCTGGTGGGCGCGCGGCACTGGCAAGGAGGAGTCCGTCCACCTGCGCACCTTCCCCGAGCTCCCGGCCGCCTGGCGCGACGACGCCCTGGCCGACAAGTGGGCCAAAGTGCGCGAGGTGCGCCGCGTGGTGACCGGCGCGCTCGAGCTGGCGCGCGCCGACAAACGGCTCGGCTCCAGCCTGCAGGCCGCGCCGCTGGTCCATGTCGAGCGGCCCGAGTTGCGCGCGGCCCTCGACGGGGTCGACCTGGCCGAGGTCGCGATCACCTCGGGCGTCGAGGTGCGCGCCGAGGCGCCGCCGGGCGAGGCTTTCACTCTGCCCGAGGTCGCCGGCGTGGCGGTCGCGGTGCAACTGGCCGACGGCGAGAAGTGCGAGCGCTGCTGGCGCGTGCTGCCTGA
>CAZDBC010000090.1:3962-9258 GCA_964503295.1 uncultured Kiloniellaceae bacterium
AAGTCGGGCGGGCGCCCAACCCGCCCGGCATCTGCGGTCGCTGCGCCGACGCCGTCGAGCATCTCGGGGCGGCGGCGCAGTAGCGATGGCGGTGCGCCGCGCCGGCCTGCCTCTGGCGCTTGCGGTCGCCGCCGTCGTGATCGCACTCGACCAGGCCAGCAAGTGGCTGATCCTGGAGCGGGTCATGACGCCGCCGCGCGTGATCCCCGTGACCGGCTTCTTCAATTTGGTGCTGACCTTCAACGAGGGCGTCAGCTTCGGCCTGTTCGCGGGCGACGACGCCTGGCGGCCCTGGCTGCTGTCGGGCTTTGCCGTGGCCGTGGTGATCGGCCTGTTGATCTGGCTGCGCCGCCTGGCGTCGGGCTTCATGGCCCTGGCCATCGGCCTGGTGGCCGGCGGGGCGCTCGGCAACGTGATCGACCGCCTGCGCTTCGGCGCGGTGGTCGATTTTCTCGATTTCCACCTTGCCGGCTGGCACTGGCCGGCCTTCAATCTGGCGGACAGCGCTATAACCGTCGGTGTTTTAATGATAGTCTGCCACGGCTTGTTCGTCGGGGACGCAGCCGCTAACAATGCGGCGCGCCTCAGGGACTAGCCGCCTCAGGGCAAGCACTGGGGGAGAGGGACGGATGACTCCACGATTGATGCCTGTCGTCGCGCTCGCCGCCGGCCTGCTGGCCGGCCTTGGCGGGTGCCAGAACGTTAAGGAACAGCTCGGTCTCACCAAGCAGTCGCCGGACGAGTTTCGGGTGCTGTCGCGGGCGCCGCTCAGCCTGCCGCCCGACTACAACCTGCGCCCGCCCGAGCCGGGCGCGCCGCGCCCGCAGGTCGGCACGCCGACCCAGCAGGCACGCCAGGCCGTGTTCCGGGCCAGCGACCGACAGCAGGCCTCGCTCGAGCCGGTGGCCGGCGACGGCCGCTCGCGTGGCGAGCTGGCCCTGCTTCAGCAGGCCGGCGCCGACGAGGCCGATCCAAGCATTCGCCAGATCGTCAACGAGGAGACCAGCGCGCTGCAAGCGGCGAGCCAGAGCTTCATCGAGCGCCTGGTCTTCTGGCGCGACGCGCCGCCGCCGGGCTACGTGGTCGACGCCGAGGGCGAGTCCAAGCGGCTGCAGGAGAACGCCGCGCTCGGCCGCCCGGCGACCGACGGCGCGACGCCGACCGTCGAGCGCCGGCGCCGCTCCCTGCTCGAGGGCCTGCTCTAGCGCCCGCTCCCACACCGCGCGGGCGGCATCTCGCGCGGATGACGGATTTGTAATCGCGGCCGGCCGCGCCGGCCATTGTTCGGCCTGACTGTAACGCCATATTAGCCCTGGTCGGCCAGGCTCGCGGCGGCTTAAAGCTCGCCGCGCGTCCTCGCGCCGGCCGGGACGGCGGTTGCGTCGCCTGTCTCGTCCGTCTCGCCGCAGCCGCTTTGGGAGAGGTCATGTCCTTGCAATCCTGGATTGAGGCCGCCCGGCGCGCCCTGGCGCGGAGCCGAAAGCCGACGCCGGGCGCGTTGGCCGCGCCGCTCGCCCTTGCCGGCCTGATCGCGGCAGCCACCGCCACGCCCCTGCGGGCCGAGGTGTTCGACCCGGTCAGCTTCACGCTCGACAACGGCCTTCAGGTGGTCGTGGTCAGCAACCACCGCGCGCCCATTGTCCAGCACATGGTCTGGTACAAGGCCGGCGCGGCCGACGAAAGGCCCGGCGAATCGGGTGTCGCCCACTTCCTCGAGCACCTCATGTTCAAGGGCACGGACAGTCTCGAGCCGGGCGAGTTCTCGCGCATCGTCGCGCGCAACGGCGGCCGGGAGAACGCCTTCACCTCCTGGGACTACACGGCCTATTTCCAGAAGGTCGCGCGCGACCGGCTGGAGACGGTCATGCGCCACGAGGCCGACCGCATGGCCAACTTGCGCCTGACAGACGAGGTCGTGCTGCCCGAGCGTGACGTCGTTTTGGAGGAACGGCGCGCCCGCGTCGACAACGAGCCCTCGGCGCAGCTCTCCGAGATGACCCGCGCCCGGCTGTTCATCAACCATCCCTACGGCACGCCGATCATCGGCTGGCAGCACGAGATCGCCGCGCTCGACACCGAGACCGCCCTGCGCTTCTACGAGGACTGGTACGCGCCGAACAACGCGGTCCTGATCGTCGCCGGCGACGTCGAGCCCGAGGACGTGCGCCAGCTGGCCGAGAAGCATTACGGCCCGGTGCCGGCGCGCCCGGTGCCCGAGCGTCTGCGCCCGGCCGAGCCGCCGCACAGCGCGAGCGCGCGGGTCACCCTGCGCAGCCCGCGGGTCGGCCATCCCGAGCTGTCCGTCACCTACCTCGCGCCCAGCCTGCGCACCGCTGAGGGCAACGAGGCCTACGCCCTGCGCGTGCTGGCCCACCTGCTCGGCGGCGGTCCGACCAGCCGCCTCTATCGCGCGCTGGTCGTCGAGCAGGGCGTCGCCTCCAGTGCCGGCGCCCGCTACTGGGACGACGCCTACGACCAGGGCACCTTCACGCTCTACGTCTCGCCGCGCAACGGCAGCCCGCTCGAGCCGGCCGAGGCCGCCCTGCGCGCCGAGATCGCGCGTCTGCTCGAGGACGGCGTGACAGCCGAGGAAGTCGAAGCGGCGAAGGAGCGGCTGCGCGCCGAGGCGGTCTACGCCCGCGACAGCCTGGGCACGGCGCCTTATGTGATCGGCACCGCGCTGGCGACCGGTGGGACCATCGAGGACGTCGAGTCCTGGCCCGAGCGCATCGGCGCGGTGACGCCCGAGCAGGTCGAGGCAGCGGCCCGCGCGGCGCTGGTCGAGCCCCAGTCGGTGACCAGCGTCCTGCTGCCCGAGCCCAGCTCATGATGGCGGCAGCGCGCCGCGCCCCTTTCGCCTCCGCGAGGACCTCCGTCATGCAGATCTTTTGCCGCCTTCCCCTCGCACTCTTGCTGCTGGTCGTCGTCGCGCTGCCGGCGCGCGCCGTCGAGGTCGAGCGCGTGGTCAGCCCGGGTGGCATCGAGGCCTGGCTGGTCGAGGACCACAGCAATCCGATCATCTCACTCGATCTGGCCTTTCGCGGCGGCGCCGCGCTCGACCCGCGCGGCAAGGAAGGTCTGGCCGGCTTCGTCGCCGCGACCATCGACGAGGGCGCCGGCCCCTACGATTCGCAGGCCTTCCAGCGACGGCTCGAGGAGCTGGCCGTGCGTCTGTCCTTCGACGCCGGCCAGGACTCCGTCACGGGCAGCCTGCGCACGCTGACCGAGAACCGCGCCGCGGCCTTCGAGCTGCTGCGCCTTGCCCTGACCGCGCCGCGCTTCGACCCCGAGCCGGTCGAGCGTATCCGCAACCAGATCGTCACCGGCCTCGTGCGCGACGCCGACGATCCCGGTTACATCGCCGCGACCGCCCTGCGCCGACTGCTGTTCCCCGACCATCCCTACGGCCGGCCGAGCGAGGGGACGCCGGAGAGCCTGGCGCGCATCACGGCCGAGGATCTGCGGCGCTTCGTGGCCGAGCGCTTCGGCCGTGACCGCCTGATCGTCGGCGTTGCCGGCGACATTACGCCGGACGAGCTCGGCCGCCTGCTCGACGCCACCTTCCTCGACCTGCCGGCGAGCGCGCCGATCGACCTGCCGTCCGATATCGAGCCGCGCGCGACCGGCGATCTTGTGGTCGTCGAGCGCGACATCCCGCAGACCGTGGTCGCCTTCGGCCAGGGCGGCCTGCGCCGCGACGATCCGGACTTCTACGCCGCTCACCTGGTCAACCACATCCTGGGCGGCGGCAGCTTCTCCTCGCGCCTCTACCAGGACGTGCGCGAGCAGCGCGGGCTGGCCTATTCGGTCTATACCTATCTGCTGCCGCTCGACCATGCCGGCCTGCTGCTCGGCGGCGTCGCGACCCAGAACGCGCGGGTCGCCGAATCCTTCGCGCTGATCCGCGACAACTGGCGGCGCATGGCCGAGGACGGGCCGACCGCCGAGGAGCTGGAGGCGGCCAAGCTCTACCAGACCGGCTCGTTCCCCTTGCGCCTGTCGAGCAGCGGCGCCATCGCCGGCATGCTGGTCGGCATGCAGCTCGAGGACCTCGGCATCGACTATCTGGAGCGGCGCAACGACTACATCGAGGCCGTCACCCTGGAGGACGCGCGCCGCGTGGCGCGCGAGCTGCTGGCGCCGGCGGATCTGACCGCGGTCATGGTCGGCCGGCCGGCGGGCGTGACGCCGACCCGCGAGGCGCCCGACCCCGGCACCTGAGGCGCCCGCGGCGGGGCCACCTGTTGGGGCGCGGCCGGCGACTCTGCTAAGCTGGGGCGTGCCTGCCGATTCGCCCAGCCTTGCGCCCGAACCCGCACCCGACCTTGCGTCTCCGGGGGTGCCGCCAACCTCGCGCATCCGCCGGCTGCCCGAGACCCTGGTCAATCGCATCGCCGCCGGCGAGGTCATCGAGCGGCCGGCGGCGGCGGCCAAGGAACTGGTCGAGAACGCGATCGACGCCGGCGCCCGGCGCATCGAGGTCACCTTGCGCGACGGCGGGCGCAGCTTCCTCTGCGTGGTCGACGACGGCTGCGGCATGACGCCCGCGGAGATGGCGCTGGCGGTCGAGCGCCACGCGACCTCGAAGCTGCCCGGCGACGATCTGGTCAACATCGCGACCCTCGGCTTTCGCGGCGAGGCGCTGCCCTCGATCGCCGCGGTCGGCCGCCTCGCCCTGACCAGCCGCCCGCGCGGCGCCGACAGTGCCTGGTGCCTGCAGGTCGAGGCCGGCCGGGTGCTGGGCAGCGCACCGGCCGCTCATCCGCCCGGCACGCGGGTCGAGCTGCGCGACCTCTTCTTCGCCACGCCCGCGCGCCTCAAGTTCCTCAAGACCGACCGCACCGAACTGGCCCACGCCGAGGACGTGCTGCGCCGCCTGGCCATGGCCCACCCGGAGATCGCCTTCGCGCTGAGCGACGAGCGCCGCACGCTGCTCAAGCTCGCGGCCGAGGGCGGCGCGCCGGACGAGGCCGGGCTGCGCCGTCTCGACGCGATCATGGCGCGCGACTTCGCCGCCAACGCCCTGGCCATCGACGCCGTGCGCGAGGAGGTCCGCCTGACCGGCTTCATCGGCCTGCCGACCTACAGCCGCGGCACGGCCCAGCAGCAGTACCTCTTCGTCAACGGCCGGCCGGTGCGCGACCGCCTGCTCTACGGCGCCCTGCGCGGGGCCTACCAGGACTTCCTGGCACGCGACCGGCACCCGGTGGCCGCGCTTTTCCTGGAGCTGCCGGCCGCCGCAGTGGACGTCAACGTGCACCCGGCCAAGGCCGAGGTGCGCTTTCGCGATCCCGGC
>CAZDBC010000091.1:0-9244 GCA_964503295.1 uncultured Kiloniellaceae bacterium
ACGATCCCGTGGCGGCCCGCACTGCCGTCGGCGAAGCCGGCAGCGGGGCGGTCATGGCGGGCCGGCGGCTGCGGGTCGGCCCGCCCGGGACGCCGGCCGAGATGCGCGGCACCCTCCACGCCTCGTCGTTCGCGCCGCCGAGCCTGGCCCGCCAGATCCAGGCGGCCCGGGCGCGCGTCGGGGCCGTCAAGTCGCTGCGCTGCGCCGGCCAGGAATACATCCGCCTGGCGACGGGGGAGACCCAGTTCAGCCTTTTCACCAAGCTGATGCCCTGGGACCACGCACCGGGCACCCTGATCGTGCGCGAGGCCGGCGGCCTCGCGCGCTGTCTGGACGGCACCGATTACGCCCCGCGCCGCCATCGCGAGACCGGCCTCCTGATGGCGCCCGACGCGGACAGTTGGCGTGCCCTTTTCGATGCGCTCCTGACGCCGGCGTGAGCGGGCCGGCGCCCGGCTCCGGCCGAGCCCCGCGTGGCCTCACGGGGGCGGGGCCACTGGCCCTATCGGGCGGCCAAGCCTTTCGGCTAGATTGCCGCCGAAGGCGCGGCGCGCGGCGTCCGGCGCCGGAGCAATGGACCAAGGCATGAACACGCAAAAGGCACGGCCGACAATCCAGGTCGATAACGAGGTCGCCCGGGTCACGGAATGGCGTTTCGCGCCGGGCGCGGCCACCGGCTTTCACCGGCACGAGTACGACTACGTGGTCGTGCCCATGACCACCGGGCAGCTCAAGCTGATTGCCGCCGACGGCAGCGAGACGGTCGCGGAGCTGACCGCCGGGCAGTCCTATTTCCGCAAGGCCGGCGTGGAGCACGACGTGGTCAACGCCGGCGACGGCGAGTTCGTGTTCGTCGAAATCGAGTTCAAGTAGGGACGGCGGCCGGCGCGCGCGGGCAACGGGCGCCGCCAAAAGGGGAGACTGTGATGCTGATCGGCGTGCCCAAGGAGGTCAAGAACCACGAATACCGCGTCGGCCTGGTGCCGGCGGCGGTGCGCGAGCATGTCCATCACGGCCACGAGGTGCTGGTCGAGCGTTCGGCGGGCCTCGGCATCGGCTTCGGCGACGAGGACTTCGAGCGGGCCGGCGCGCGGATCGTCGACAGCGCCGAGGAGATCTTCGCGCGCGCCGAGATGATCGTGAAGGTCAAGGAGCCGCAGCCCGAGGAGTACGCCCGCCTGCGCGAGGGGCAGGTGCTGTTCACCTATCTTCACCTCGCGCCCGATCGTCCCCAGACCGAGGGGCTGGTCAAGTCCGGCTGCGTCGCGGTTGCCTACGAGACCGTGACCAACGCGCGCGGCGGCCTGCCGCTCCTTGCGCCCATGAGCGAGGTTGCCGGGCGCATGTCGGTCCAGGTCGGCGCCCATTGCCTGGAAAAGGAGCAGGGCGGGTCGGGCATGCTGCTGGGCGGCGTGCCGGGCGTTGCCGCCTCGCGCGTGGTCATCATCGGCGGCGGCGTCTCGGGCACCAACGCGGCGCGCATGGCGATGGGTCTGGAGGCTCATGTCACGGTGATCGACAAGTCGCTCGACCGGCTCTACGCGCTCGACCTGCAGTTCGGCCCGATGCTCAACACCATCTATTCCACCGTCGACGCCATCGAGACCCATGTCGTGGGCGCCGACCTGGTGATCGGGGCGGTGCTGGTGCCCGGCGCCGCGGCGCCCAAGCTGGTCACGCGCGAGATGATGCGGGCCATGCGCGAGGGCTCCGTCTTTGTCGACATCGCGATCGACCAGGGCGGCTGCGCCGAAACCTCGCGCGGCACCACCCATGCCAACCCGACCTACGTCGAGGAGGGGGTGGTGCACTACTGCGTCACCAACATGCCCGGCGCGGTCGCGCGCACCTCGACCTTCGCTCTCAACAACGCCACGCTGCCGTTCAGCCTGGCGCTGGCGGACAAGGGCTACCGCCGGGCACTGGCTGAAGACATCCATCTGCGCAACGGACTCAACGCCGCCTTCGGCAAGGTGACCTACAAGGCGGTCGCCGAGGCGCACGGGCTGCCATTCATGACGGCGGAGGAGGCGATCGGCCTGAGCGCCTGACGGCCGCTCAGATCTCCTCGCTGTTTTCGCCGGTCAGCAGCGCCGAAATCTGCGCAGCCCCCTCGCGCAACAGCGGCAGGTGGCGGCGCGCCTGCGCGAGCGACATGCGCTGGACCGGCGCATGGGTCGCCAGGGCCGCGCAGAAGCGGCCCTTGTGGTCGCGAATGGGCACCGCAAGAGCGATCATGCCGTCGAGCAGCTCCTCGTCGTCGACCCCCACCCCCTCGCTGCGGATCGCCTCCAGCGCGGCCTCCAGGGCTTCGGGGTCGGTCAGGGTGCGATCGGTGTGCCGCTCGAGGCGAAGCTGGCCGAGCAGCCGGCGCCGCCTGCTCGGCGAGAGGCTGCTGAGATAGAGCTTGCCGCTCGCCGTGCAGTGCAGCGGCACCCGGCTGCCGACGGGCAGTTGATGGCGCAGCGGCCAGTGGGTCTCGACCCGGTCGAAGTAGATCATCTCGCTGCCGTCGGGCACGGAGATGTTGCAGGTCTCGCCGATCTCCTCGGAGACGCGCTGCAGGACCGCGTGGCGCACGATGCGCAGGCGCGCCCCGGCGAGAATGCCCAGGGCAAAGCGGTTGAGCCGGCTGCCGGGCAGCAGGCCGCGGCCCTCCAGGTTGCGCTGCAGGTAGCCCTCGTCGACCAGCAGGCTGCACAACCGGTGGATCGTCGCCTTGGGCAGGCCGACGTCATCGATCAGTTCAGTGGGGGTGATCGGCCGGTCGGCATCGACCACGGCCTCGAGCACCGCAAGGGCGCGCAGGATCGAGGAGCCCTTATCGCGCGTCGCCCGGTCGTTACCGCTTGCGGCAGGAACCGCTGCGGTGCGCCTGGCCTTCTCGATCGACGGCGGCCCCGCCCTGTCTCGCCGGCGCCCCGTCCTGGAATCCGCCATTCGCCGGTCCGTCGCTACTGGAGCTGGAATACGCCTGCACCCTCTTGCAGGAGCAGGATCGTCGAAAGCTGGGGGATCAGCGCGACGACGACCCAGGTGATCATCAGCGCCAGGAGGTAGGGTAGGGTATAGCGCAAGAGCCGTAAATACGGGATTCCGGTGATCCCGCTGGCGACATAGAGGTTGAGCCCATAGGGCGGGGTGATGAACCCGATCGCGTCGCCGATCAGGAAGATGACCGCGAAGTGAATCGGGTCGACCCCGATCGCGGCCGCGATCGGCGCCAGGATGGGCGCCAGGATGATCGTGTTGGGCAGGCTCTCGAGCACCGTGCCGGCGACCAGCACCAGCGCCATGCAGGCGAAGAGCACGGGATAGTAGCCGCCCAGCCCGCCGAGCAGCTCGGTGACGAACGCCTTGGCGCCGAGCAGGGACAGGATCTGCTGCATCACCACCGAGACCGCGATCAGGGGTGCCAGCAGGCCGGTGATCTGGCCCGAGCGCAGCATGATGTTGGGCAGGTTGCGCAGCTTGATCTCGCGGGTCACGAAGACGCCGGCGAGCAGGCAGAAGCCGGCCGTGATGCCGGCTGCCTCGGTCGGCGAGAAGATGCCGCTGTAGATTCCGTAGATGACGATGAAGATCGCCAGGAAGCCGAGGTAGGCGCGTGCGCCGGTGCGCGCGATGTTGCCGATGCGAAAAGGGATCAGATGGCCCCAGCCGTTGCGCCGCGCGACCAGGTAGCAGGTCAGCTGCATGGCCAGGACCATCATGATACCCGGCAGCAGGCCGCCAATGAACAGGTCGCTGATCGACAGATTCATCAGGAAGCCGTAGACGATGAAGATGATGCTGGGCGGGATGATGATGCCGACCGTGCCGCCGGCCGCGGCGGTCGCCGCCGCGAAGCGCTTGTCGTAGCCGCCCTTGGTCATCTCCGGGTACATGATCGAGCCGATGGTCGCCGTGGTCGCCGAGTTGGATCCGGAGATCGCCGCGAACGGGCCGCAGGCGCCGAGCGAGGCCATGGCGAGGCCGCCACGCAGCCAGCCGAGCATCGCGTAAGCGAAGTCGGACAGCCGCTTGGCGATGCCGGCGGCGTTGATGAAGTCGCCGGTCAGAATGAACAGCGGCAGCGCGAGCAAGCCGAAGAAGTTGAGCCCCTCGTAGAGGGTGACGCCGATGTTCGCCAGGGTGAAGTCGATCACCAGGCTGACGCCGACGACCCAGAAGCCGATGACCAGGAAGATCGGCACGCCGATCAGAAAGAGCAGCGTGACGCCGACCGAGACCAGAGCGATCCAGAGTCCATCCATGGCCGGATCTCCTACTCCCCGAGCATTGCGACTTGGATGGTAAAGGGCTCGCCACGCCGGAAGGTCTGAACGTCCTGCCACAGGTTCTGCAGCGCGCGCACGACGAGCAGGGTCCAGGCCAGGGGCGTCGCCAGGTAGAACCACCACTGCATGACGCTGTCGGTGCCCTGCACGATCGCGAAGTTGTCGCGCGCCAGCCGGACCTGCTCGGTCGAGAACACGATCACGATGATCGCGAAGACGATCCACAGCGCGGCGTCGAGGCACAGGCAGGCGAACTGGGCACGATAGGGCATGCGCACCCGCAGTTCGTCGAAGCGCAGATGCGTCCTGATCCGCGTGTTGTAGGCCGCACCCATCCAGGTGATCCAGAGGAACAGATAGATCGGGATGGTCGTGCTCCAGGGTGCCTGCATCTGGAACACGAAACGCCGGATCACCTCGACAAAGATGATTCCGGCCATCGCCGAGTAGCAGATCAGAATCACGATCTTTTCGAGATTGGCGTCGAGCCAACGAAGCAGCCACATGGCGGTCACCCCCTGCTTCACGGCCGCGCCACCCCCGCGCGCGTGCACGCCAGGCCGGACGGCCACGCGACGTCAGGGATCAAGAGCGGGCGGGGCGGAGGAAAGGATGCGCGGCGACGGTCCGTCGCCGCGCTCCGTGTTGCTCAGGCCTTCCACCAGCGCCGCGGTTCCACGTTCTCCGGCTTGGTGTCCTTGGGGATTTCGCGGGCGACCTTGTAGATCTCGCTGTAGGTGTCGATCCCGCCGGCCCAGTCGTTGATCCGCTCGCGCCAGGCCTCCCACGGGCCGGGATTGAACTCGGGCGAGCACATCTGCTCGGCCTTGGCGATCTCCTCCTCGGCCAGCTCGACGAAGCGGACGTTGTGCTCGACGAACAGCGTACCCGGCAGCTGGGGGTTGGACGCCCCGACGGTCTTGACCAGCGCGGCCTCGTGCGCGGCCTGGACGTGCACCTGGGTCAGGTAGGCGGATTCCATGACCGCCTCCTGCAGCGCCGGCTCCAGGCCGTCGAACACCTGGGCGTTCATGCCGGTGTGTTCGGTGCCGCAGAAGAACTTGAGATCGATCGACTGGGACACGACCGGCGACATGTTGGCGTAGGCAACCGCCGAGGCCCAGGTCTCGGCGCCGTCGATCAGGCCCTGCTTGAGGCCGTCCAGGGTCTCCTCCCAGGCGACCGGCACCGGGTTCAGGTTCATCAGCTCCATGGCGATGCGGCCGAGTTGGGTTCCGGTCACCCGGTTCTTGGTGCCGGCCAGCTGTTCGACGCTGGTCACCGTCGGCTTGTCCTTCCAGCCCAGGCCGAGCTGGATGCCGCGCAGCTCGCAATGGCTGAACAGGAACTTGAGGCCGTGCCGCTTCTCCAGCGGGTCGCGCAGGATGCGCTGGCTGGCCGGATGGTAGAGGAAATAGTACTGCGACGCCCGGCTGGGGAACATGTAGGCGTAGTCGAGGACGTTCAGATAGGGCGCGCCACCGGCCGAGTTTTGGGTCGAGGCGGCGAAGATGTCGACGATGCCCTGCTGAGTCTTCTTCACGCAGTCGAGCTGGTTGCAGATCTGGTTGTTGCCGATGAACTCGACGCGGATCGCGCCGTCGGTGCGCTCCTCCAGGTCGCGCACGAATTCCAGGCAGCCCGCGCGCTCGATCAGCAGGTTGCGCTCGTTGAAGCCGGCCGCGCCGTACTTGAGGGTGTGCTTCGGCTCGTTCTTGAAACGCTTCTCGTAGGTCGAATTGGCCGCGGCGGCCAGCCGCGGCAGGGTGATGGCGCCGGATAACGCGCCTGCCGCCAGCAGGGTCGAGGTCCAGCCGTAGTCTTTCGCCACGCGCAAGAGGTCGCGGCGGGAAATGGCCCTGAGCTTGTCGCTGATCATCGTTTCCTCCCGGTTGTGTGGGGGTTGTGAAGCAACCCTCTAAGAATCGTTATAGTGAGACTGTGAGTCTCATTATTGCGTCATCTGCTCGATTGTGCAAGCATCACGGAAGTTAAATCCACTCGACTCGCACGAAACGTTCCGGTCTCCTCGTTCCGGCACTCCAGGCGGCGCACGCTCCGTCGCGCCGCAGCGGCCGGGACGACTGGCAATCCGGGCATGAAAGGGAGCAGGCCCCATGGCTCTTTCGAGCTATTTCGAACCGACGGCCGAGGGCGATCGCGCCTTTACGGTCGAAGCCCCGAAGATCAAGTTCGGCAGCGGTTCCATCGCCGAACTGGGCGACGACGCGCGTGCGCTCGGCATGCGCCGGGTCGCCCTCTACACCGACCCCTCGATCAAGGACGGCGCGCAGGTGGCGCGCGCGCTCGAGGCGCTGCGCGGGGCCGGCATCGATGTCGCGGTCTACGACGAGGTCGAGGTCGAGCCGACCGACCGCTCCTTCAAGGCCGGCGCGGCCTTCGCCGCCGACGGCGACTTCGACGGTTTCGTCTCGGTCGGCGGCGGCTCGGTGATCGACACCGCCAAGGCCTCGAACCTCTATTCGACCTATCCGCCGGACGACTTCCTCGACTACGTCAACGCGCCTATCGGCAAGGCCCTGCCGGTGCCCGGTCCCTTGAAGCCGCACATCGCCTGCCCGACGACCTTCGGCACGGCCAGCGAATGCACCGGCATCGCCGTCTTCGACCTGCTCGAGATGGAGGCCAAGACCGGCATGGTGAGCGCCCGGCTGCGGCCGAGCCTCGGAATTCTCGATCCGGACGGGCTCAAGACGCTGCCCAGGCTGGTGGTCGCCGCCAACGCCTTCGACGTCTTCAGCCACGCCTGCGAATCCTACACCGCGCGGCCCTATACGAAGCGGCCCCGGCCCGCGGACTCGACCAAGCGCCCGCTCAGCCAGGGCGCCAATCCCTACAGCGACCTCGCCTGCCTGGAAGCGATCCGGGTGATCGGCGCGAACATCGTCGCGGCGGTCAACAACCCGGACGACGATGACGCGCGCGAGGCCATGATGTTCGCCGGCATGCTGGCCGGCATCGGCTTCGGCAATGCCGGCTGCCACCTGCCGCACGGCATGTCCTATGCCGTCGCGGGCCTGGTGAAGGACTATCACGCCGAAGGCTGGCCCCGGAATCACCCCATGGTGCCGCACGGCATTTCGGTGATCGTCAACTCGCCGTCCGTGTTCCGCCTGACCGGCCGCGCCTGTCCGGAGCGTCATCTCGCCGCGGCAGAGGCCATGGGCGCCGAAGTCGACGGCGTCGCGCCCGAGGCGGCGGGCGATCTGCTCGCCGACCGCGTTGTCGACCTCATGCGCAAGACCGGCATTCCCAACGGCCTCGAAGGCGTGGGCTACGGTCCCGACGACCTGGATGCGCTGACCGACAAGTCGTTCCCGCAGAAGCGGCTGATCGACAATGCGCCGCTGGCCGTCGAGCGCGAGCAGTTGCGCAAGCTGTTCGAGGGCGCGCTGAGCTACTGGTGATGGAGTGATGACGCAGGACGCCCGCCCGAACGCGCCGCGCCGGTGGCCGGACCCGGATGTCCTGGCGGCCCTCAAGGAGGCGGTCGGGCCCAAGGGCTGGATCGAGGACCCGCAAGAGCAGGCGCCCTTCCTGACCGACGAACGGCGCCTCTACAGCGGCGCCACGCCGCTTGTTCTGCGTCCGGCGACCACGGAAGAGGTGGCGAAGGTCGTGGGCATCTGCGACCGGGCCCGGGTCGCGCTGGTCCCCCAGGGCGGCAACACCGGCTATGTCGGCGGCTCGGTGCCCGGCCCCGAGGGCGACGAGATCCTGCTCTGCCTGTCCCGCCTCGACCGCATCCGCGATGTCGATCCGCTCGACTACACCATCACGGTCGAGGCGGGCTGCGTGCTGGCCGACGTGCAGGCCGCGGCGCGCGAGGTGGACCGCCTGTTCCCGCTCAGTCTGGCGGCCGAGGGCAGCTGCCAGATCGGCGGCAACCTGGCGACCAACGCCGGGGGCACGGCCGTCCTGCGCTACGGCAATGCCCGCGAGCTGGTTCTCGGCCTCGAGGTGGTGCTGCCCGACGGCGAGGTCTGGAATGGGCTGCGGCGCCTGCGCAAGGACAACACCGGCTACGACCTGAAGCAGCTCTTCATCGGCGCGGAAGGCACCCTCGGCATCATCACCGCTGCGGTGCTCAAGCTTTTTCCCCTGCCGCGCGAGACCTGCACCGTGATGGCCGCGGTGCCCGAGGCGGCGGCCGCGACCCGTCTGCTCGGGCAGGTGCGCGCGGCGACCGGCGATGCCGTCACCTCCTTCGAGTACCTGGCGCGCTGCTGCCTCGACCTCGTGCTCGAGCACATCGCCGACGTCGGCGATCCCTTCGCCGAGCCGCACGGCCACTACGTTCTCGTCGAGCTCGCGTCCGGCCGGCGCGACGGCCGGCTTCAGGAGCTGGCCGAAGCGGCCCTCGCCGAGGCCTTCGAGAGCGGCGACGTGAGCGACGCGGTGATCGCGAGCAGCGAGGGCCAGGCGGCGAAACTGTGGCGCCTGCGCGAGGCGATCCCAGAGGCGCAGAAGCACGCCGGCGGCTGCATCAAGCACGATATCTCGGTGCCGGTCTCTCGGGTGCCGGAGTTCCTCGAGCGGGCGACGGCGCTGGCTCTCGAGGCGATCCCTGGGGTACGCGTCGCGCCCTTCGGCCACCTCGGGGACGGCAACATCCATTTCAACCTGACCCAGCCGGCGGAGGCCGAGCGCGACGCCTTCCTGGCCCGGAGCGAAGACGTCGGGCGCGGGCTGCACGACCTCGCCGCCGAGCTGAACGGCAGCTTCAGCGCCGAGCACGGCATCGGCCGCCTGAAGCGCGACGAGCTGCGCCGCTACAAGTCGCCTCTGGAGCTGGAACTCATGGCGCGGGTCAAGCAGGCGCTGGACCCGCACGGAATCCTCAATCCCGGCCGCATTCTCTGACCCGAAGACAGCCGGCCGCGCGGGATCCCCGTCTGGCCTCACGGCACGGCGGGAATTGGTCCTAGCCGGGCCTGCGCAAT
>CAZDBC010000092.1:0-6012 GCA_964503295.1 uncultured Kiloniellaceae bacterium
CGGAGTCGGTAAATCCGCTTGCGGCGACGGCGCGGCGCGAACGGGATGCCCTGGTCGCGGCCGGCCTGGACCCGGCGGAGGCCGAGCGGCGGGCAGGCTATCGGGTGTTCGGCTCGAAGCCCGGCGCCTACGGCGCCGGTTTGCAGGCGCTGATCGATGAGCGCGGCTGGCACGACGACGCCGATCTGGCGCGCGCCTACGTCGCCTGGGGCGGCTACGCCTATGGCGCCGCGGCCGAAGGACGCCCGGCCCACGGCCTGTTCGAGACGCGTCTGCGCGCCGTCGACGTGGTCGCCCACAACCAGGACAACCGCGAGCACGACCTGCTCGATTCCGACGACTACTACCAGTTCGAGGGTGGCCTGACCGCCGCCGTGCGGGTGCTCTCGGGCCGTCAGCCGACCGTCTACCACAACGATCACGCGCTGCCCGAGAGTCCGCGAATCCGCACGCTGCAGGAGGAGGTAGGCCGAGTCGTGCGCGCCCGGGTGGTCAATCCCAAGTGGATCGCGGGCGTCATGCGTCATGGCTACAAGGGCGGCTTCGAGATGGCCGCGACGGTCGACTACCTGTTCGGCTTTGCGGCCAGCGCACGCGCCGTTGCCGACCATCACTTCGAGGCCGTCTACGAGGCTTACCTGTGCGATCCGGAGGTGCGCGACTTTCTGCAGGCGCACAATCCGGCGGCCTTGCGCGAGATGGCCGAGCGGCTGCTGGAAGCGCAGGACCGCCGGCTCTGGGCGCCCATGTCGAACTCGGCGCACGAGGAGCTGCGCCGCCTGGCGCAGCACGCATAGTCGGGAGGCCGCCATGAGCCTGGAGAACGAGGACGAGATCAACGCCCGTGCCAACGAGAAGGCGCGCAAGCGCAAGGCCGCGCGCGAGAGGATGTTGGCCGACAAGACGGTGGAGAAGGGACTGTTGATCGTCCACACCGGCAAGGGCAAGGGCAAGTCGACCGCCGCTTTCGGGCTGGTGTTCCGGGCGCTCGGCAACGCCATGCGGGTCGGCATCGTGCAGTTCGTCAAGGGCAAGTGGGAGACCGGCGAGCGCCATGCCCTGGAGCGCTTCGGCGACCAGGTCGAGGTTCACACCATGGGCGAGGGTTTCACCTGGGACACCCAGGACCGGGCGCGCGACATCCGTGCGGCCGAGGCGGCCTGGGCGAAGGCCAGAGAGATGATCGAGGCCAGCCGGGACGCCGCCCCGCGCTACGACCTGCTGCTGTTCGACGAGCTCAACATCGTGCTGCGCTACGACTACCTGCCGCTCGAGGAGGTGGTTGCAACCCTGCGCGAGCGGCCGCGCGATCTCCACATCGTGGTCACCGGACGCAACGCCAAGCCGGCGTTGATCGAAGCCGCCGACCTGGTGACCGAGATGACCCTCGTCAAGCACCCCTTCCGCGAGCAGAACGTGAAAGCGCAAAGGGGCATCGAGTTCTGACATGACTGCCGCCCTCATGGTCCAGGGCACCGGCTCCGACGTCGGCAAGTCGCTGCTGGTGGCGGGCCTGGCCCGCGCCTTCACCCGTCGCGGGCTTGCCGTACGCCCCTTCAAGCCGCAGAACATGTCGAACAACGCGGCGGTGACCATCGACGGCGGCGAGATCGGGCGCGCCCAGGCGCTGCAGGCGCGCGCCTGCGGGCTCGCGCCGCACAGCGACATGAACCCGGTGCTGCTCAAGACCCAGTCCGAGACCGGCGCCCAGGTGGTCGTGCGTGGCCGGGTCTGGGGCAGTTGCGCCGCCGGCGATTATCAGGCGCTCAAGGCCCGCCTGCTGCCGGCGGTGCTGGAAAGCTTCGCGCGTCTTTGCTCCGGGGCGGATCTCGTGCTGGTGGAAGGGGCCGGCAGCCCGGCCGAGGTCAACCTGCGCGCCGGCGACATCGCCAACATGGGCTTTGCGACCGCCGCCCGGGTGCCGGTGGTGCTGGTCGCCGACATCGAGCGCGGGGGCGTGATCGCCAACCTGGTCGGCACCTGGGCGCTTCTGCCGGAAGATGAACGCGCACTGATTCATGGCTTTGTCGTCAACAAGTTCCGCGGTGATCCTCGACTGTTCGACGAGGGCCTGCAGGTGATCGCCGCGCGCACCGGGCTCAGGTCGTTCGGCGTGGTCCCCTACTTTGCGCAGGCGCACGCGCTGCCGGCCGAGGATGCGCTCGCGGTGCAGGGCGGGGGACGGCGGGGCGACAGCCAGGACGACCTCCGGGTCGCGGTGCCGGTGCTCTCGCGAATCGCCAATTTCGACGACCTCGACCCCTTGATCGCGGAGCCAGGGATCGCTGTCGATTTCGTCGAGCCGGGCCGGGCCCTGCCGGGCGACGCGGCGCTGGTCGTGCTGCCGGGCTCCAAGTCCACGCTCGCCGATCTTGCCTTCCTGCGCGCGCAGGGTTGGGACGTCGATATCGCGGCGCACCTGCGCCGCGGCGGTTGGCTGCTCGGCATTTGCGGCGGCTACCAGCTCCTCGGGCGGCGAGTCGCCGATCCCAAGGGCATCGAGGGCCCGCCCGGCGCGGCCGAAGGGCTCGGTCTGCTCGAGCTGGAGACCGAGTTGACCGATGGCAAGGCCCTGACCGCCGTCGAGGCGGTCGAGATCGAGAGCGGCCTGCCCCTGCGCGGCTACGAGATGCATATGGGGCGGACCAGCGGTCCGGCCTGCGAGCGGCCCATGCTGCGCATCGGCGACACCTTCGACGGGGCGGTCTCGGCCGACGGCCGGGTGCGCGGCTGCTACTTGCACGGCCTCTTCGCCGCCGATGCCTTCCGGCGCAGCTTCCTGCGCCGACTTGGCGCGCGCGCGGCCGACGGCCCCGGTTACGAGGCCGGGGTCGAGGCTGCCCTGGATGCGCTCGCCGCGCACCTGGAGGCCTGCCTCGATCTCGATGCCCTGCTCGCCATCGCTCAGGCCAGCAGCACCGAGAGCAGCATGGCGGCAAGGATCAACGCCCCGGCGGCCAGATAGAGCCGCACGGCGGCGCGGATGTCGGCGGCATCGAGGTCCGGGCGACCGCGGCCGACCCAGGGGTCGGACACCTCGGCCTGCCCGTAGCGGCGCGGTCCCGCAAGTGCGAAACCGAGCGCGCCGGCCATGGCCGCCTCCGGCCAGCCCGCGTTGGGCGAGCGATGCCGGCGCGCATCGCGCAGCATGGCCGCCCAGGCGCCCACGGCGTCGGCACGCGGCAGCAGGCAGGCGGCGAACACCAGCAGCAACCCCGAAAGGCGGGCCGGAATCAGGTTGACCAGATCGTCGATCCGCGCCGCCGCTTTGCCGAACCAGAGGTAACGCGGGCTGCGGTGCCCGATCATGGAATCGAGCGTGTTGATCGCCTTGTAGGCGAGGAGGCCAGGCAGGCCGAGCAGCAGATACCAGAAGATCGGTGCAACCGTGGCGTCGGAGAAGTTTTCGGCCAGGGACTCGACGGCGGCGCGTGCCACGCCGCCACGATCCAGACTGTCCGGGTCGCGGCCGACGATGTGCGAGACGGCGGCACGGCCGGCCTCCAGGCTGCTGTCGAGCCCGCGCGCAACGCGCAAGACGTAGTCGAGAAGGCCGCGGTAGGCCAGCAGCGCGGCGACGATCACGGCCTCCAGCAGCCAGCCGAGCGGCAGGCCTGCCAGCAGGTCGCGCAGGACCGCGCCCACGACGAACGCGGCGAGGACCGCCGTCAGGGTCACGGCGAGGCCCTTGCAGAAGGCCTGGATTGGACCGTCGGCGGCGCGATTGACCCGGGTCTCGAGCCATCCGATCAGGGCGCCGAAGGCGGCCACGGGATGGGGAACCCGGCGGTAGAGCCAGGCCGGGTCGCCGAACAGCAGGTCCAGCAAGAGCGCGAGCAGCAGAACCTCGAACAGCGAGCTCGACGCCGCGCCGTCGAGCAGGCCCCAGCTCACCACTCCGCTGTCGCCATGTTGGCGCCCGGGCCCGGGGTCAGCGCGGCGGCCGCGGTGCGTCGGGCATGACCGGTGGCCGGGCCGCCTCGTAGGCGCGGGCCGCGCGCAGCACGAGGCCGTCGCCGTGCATGGGGCCGACGAGCTGCAGGCCGATCGGCAGGCCTTCGTCGGTAAAGCCGCAGGGCACCGAGCAGGCCGGTTGCTGGGTCAGGTTGAAGGGGTAGGAAAAGGGCGTCCACTCGGTCCAGCGCTTCTGGCGCGCCGGGTCGGGCACCTCCTGTCCGGCGTCGAAGGCGGCGATCGGCAGCGTCGGCGTCGCCAGCAGGTCGTAGCGCTGGTGGAACAGGTTCATGTGCTGGCCGAGCGCGCCGCGCGCGTCGACCGCAGCCAGATAGTCGAGCAGCGCATAGGATCCCCCTTCCGCGGCGACCTCCTGGAGGCCGGGGTCGATCTCGGCACGCTGTTCCGGCGTGAACCGCCGGAAGAGATTGGCCGCGCCGGCGTACCAGTGCCTGGTGAAAGTTCCGAGCGGCGACTCGAATCCCGGGTCGACCTCCTCGACGGTTGCGCCAAGTTCGGCCAGAACCTCGACGGCGGCGGCGACCGCCGTCTCGACCTCCGGGTCGACCTTGGCATAGCCGAGCCGCGGGCTGTAGGCGATTCGGAGGCCGGCCACCCCGTCCTCCAGGCCGACCCGGTAGTCCGGCGGTGCACTCGGCAGGGCAAACCAGTCGCGCGGATCGGGCTGCGCGATCACGGTCAGCATGAGCGCCGCATCCGCGACCGTCCGCGTCATCGGCCCGACGTGCGAAACGGTGCCGAACGGGCTCAAGGGATAGGCGGCGACACGTCCGAAGCTCGGCTTCAGGCCGAAAATGCCGGTGAAGCCGGCCGGCATGCGGATCGAGCCGCCGCCGTCCGTACCGATGTGCAGCGCGCCCATGCCGAGGGCCGCCGCCGCTGCCGCTCCGCCGCTGCTGCCGCCAGGAGTCTTGGCCGTGTTCCAGGGATTGCGTGTGATGCCGGTCAAGACGTTGTCGGTCACGCCCTTCCAGCCGAACTCGGGCGTGGTGGTCTTGCCCAGCAGCACGGCCCCCTGCGCGCGCAAATGCGCCGTGACCGGCGCGTCCTCGCTCCAGTCCTGGTCGCGGGCGACGACCCGGCTGCCGCGCAGGGTCGGCCAGCCTCTGGTCAGGATCAGGTCCTTGATGGTGGCCGGCACGCCGTCGACCAGCCCGACCGGCGCTCCTTTGTGCCAGCGCGCCTCGGACTCGCGGGCGCTGGCCAGCGCGCCCTCCTCGTCGACCAGGCAGAAGGCGTTGACCGCCTCGTTGAACCGCGCGATGCGCTCGAGGACGGCCCGCGTCGCCTCGACCGGCGAGGCCGCCTTGCGGCGATAGAGGCGCACGAGGTCGCTGGCCGGGAGTCCGGCAAGATCGCTGCTGTGATCGGTCACGATAGAAAAAGCCCCCGAAAACGTGGCGTGTGGCGTCGAAGACGCGCAGTCTATCAATCGCCGGCCACGGCGCCAGTGGAAGCGGAGGCCGAGGCGCGACCCGACAGCGCGAAGGTCTCGCGCAGACCCTGGTCCAGGCCGCGCGGTTCGATGCCCAGCCGGTCGCGCAGGTCGGTGATGTCGAAGGCCTTGTCCTCGCTCAGGCGCTGCACCTCCGCCAGATCCACCGGCGGCAGGCCGGGCAGATGCCGGCACAGCCATGCGGCGACGCGCAGGCTCCACTGCGGCGTCGGCACGATGACCGCTCTGCGGCCGCAGGCCCGGCCGATGGCACGCACGAAGTCGGCCCAGGTCACCGCCTCCGGTCCGGCCACGACGATCGGCGCGCCAGGCGCGCGCGTACCCACGGCGGCGGCGGCCAGGGCCAGGGCCACGTCGTCGACATGCACCGGCTGGATCAGGCTTAGGCCGCCAGCGGGCAGCGGCAGCAGCGGACTGACGCGGAGCAGGCGCGCAATACGCTGGACGTTGTTTTCGCCTTCGGCGCCGTAGATCATGGTCGGGAGCAGCACGACGCCCGGGCGGCCGGAATCGCGGAACGCGGCCAGCGCGCCGCGCACCTCCTCGGCGGCGCGGTCGGAAAAGCGCGTGAAAGCGCGCGT
>CAZDBC010000092.1:6022-9240 GCA_964503295.1 uncultured Kiloniellaceae bacterium
TCGAGCCGGTCAGGACCAGGCGCTCGCAGCCGTCCGGTGCGGCCTCGAGCACGGCCCGGGTGAAGCGGGCATGCAGGCAGGAGACGATGCACCGGGAGCCGGACAGGGCGTCGCGCAGCGCGGCCGGATCGCCGGCATCAGCGCGGCGCCGTTCATCCGCTGCCGCCAGCGCGTCCAGCCGGCCGGAGTCGCGCCCGACGGCGCGGACCGCCAGCCCCTGGGCCTTCAGCGTGTGCAGCGCGCGCCGTCCCGTGCGCCCGGTTGCGCCGAGCAGCGTGACGTCGGTCTGCGCGGTCGCGGTCATGCCGCAGCCAGCGCCGCGCCGGCGCCGGGGCGCCGCTGGCCCGATCCCCGGCTGCAAAAAAGCCTTGAACGGAACCCCCCGCCTGCGTAAGCCGAGCAGACGCCGCTGCGCCCCTCCGGTGCTGACGGCGCGGCCGGTCCGACACAGGGTGCGGGAAACGGCACCGTCGCGGCAGCGCACGCGTCCGGAGCCGAAACCGGCTGCCGATGCAGTTCAATCAGATCGTGTAACTGTCTCATGTCCCTCGGATTGTACGAACGTCGCGTTCGCCGTCGTCGGCAGTTCTGGTGGGCCGTCATCAAATGGACTTTCGCCCTGCTGCTGGTGCTGGCCGCCGCCGTCTATGCCTACCAGAGCGCGACGCTGCTCGCCGAGCGGAAAGTCAAGGCGCTGGAAGCCGACATCGACCGGCTGACCACCCGGGTGGCGGAACTTCAGGACGCCAATCTGGAGCTCGAAAAGGCGGCGGGAGACGCGCGCTGGGCGGCCGAGCAGTGGCAGGCTCGCTATCAGCGCGACGTGCCGACCGGGGAGCTCGAGCGGCTGCTCGGCCTCGTCGAGGAGAAGCTGAACAATGGCGCCGACGCCGAACGCCTAGAGTTTCTCATCCGTGCCTCCGAACGCGAGCCCGAGTGCGACGAGGAGGTCGTCTCGCGCCGATTTATTGTGCGCACGCCCCTGACCGCGAGCGGTAACGATGTCGCGGCCTTCGGCGACAATGCGATCACCGTGACCGCCATCGGCCAGTCGGCGATCAACGAGGAAGGCCGGCGCGAGGCCTGGTACGATCCGGACCAGCCGGTCACCGTCGTCTTCACGGCGCTCGGCGGCCAGACCTCGCAAGCCGACGGCGTCTTGCCGCTGCACCACTCGATGGTGTTCAGCGGCAGCGAGTACCGTTTTTCCATGCTGCCCGGCCAGCGCGGCTTTCTTCAGGTCACCGCGCAGCGCTGCGACTTTCCCTGAGGGCGCCAGTCCCGTCGTAGGGGGACGCGAGGGATGGCGCCGCCGCGAACGCCTCAGTCGGCGATGCCGCCCATGCAGAGGTACTTGACCTCCAGCCATTCCTCGATGCCGTACTTGGAGCCCTCGCGGCCGATGCCCGACTCCTTCATGCCGCCGAACGGCGCGACCTCGGTCGAGATCAGGCCGGTGTTGATGCCGACGATCCCATACTCCAGCCCCTCCGAGATGCGCCACACGCGCCCGATGTCGCGGGCATAGAAGTAGGCGGCGAGACCGTAGGGCGTGTCGTTGGCGATCTCGATCGCCTCAGCCTCGGTCCTGAAACGGTGCAGGCCGGCGACGGGCCCGAAGGTCTCCTCGTTCGACATCAGCATGTCCATGCTGACGTTGCCGAGAACGGTGGGCTGATAGAAGGTGCCGCCCAGCTCGGAGCGGTCGCCGCCCACCATAACGACGGCGCCTTTCGAGGTGGCGTCGGCGACATGGCGCTCCACCTTTTCGAGCGCCATGCGGTTGATCAGCGGGCCCTGGGTCGAACTGCTGTCCAGACCGGGCCCCGGCTTCAATGCCGCGACGGCGGCGGTCAGCTTCTCGGCGAAGGCGTCGTAGACCGAATCCTGGACGAGAATCCGGTTGGCGCAGACGCAGGTCTGGCCGGTGTTGCGGAACTTGCACACCATGGCGCCCTCGATCGCGGCATCGAGATCGGCATCGTCGAACACGATGAAGGGCGCGTTGCCGCCGAGCTCCAGCGAGACCTTGGTCACCGTGCCGGCGCACTGTTCCATCAGCTTCTTGCCCACCGCCGTCGAGCCGGTGAAGCCGAGCTTGCGCACGATCGGATTGGTGCAGAGCTCCTGGCCCACGGCCGGTGCGTGGTCCTTGCTGCACGTGACGATCGAGAAGACGCCGGCGGGCACGCCGGCCTGTTCGGCCAGTTCGGCCAGGGCCAGCGCCGAGAGGGGGGTGTCCTCGGCCGGCTTGAGCACCATCGGGCAGCCGGCGGCGAGCGCCGGGCCGGCCTTGCGCGTGATCATGGCCGATGGAAAGTTCCAGGGCGTGATCCCCGCCGTGACGCCGACCGGCTCCTTGGCGACGACGATGCGCTTGTCGGCCTGGTGGGGCGGGATGGTGTCGCCGTAGACACGCTTGGCCTCCTCGCCGAACCATTCCAGGAAGGACGCGGCATAGGCGATCTCGCCGCGGCTTTCGGCCAGCGGCTTGCCCTGCTCGCTGGTCATGATCACGGCCAGGTCTTCCTGGTTGGCCATCATGAGGTCGGCCCAGCGCCGCAGGATGCCGGCGCGCTCCTTCGCGGTCTTGGCCCGCCACCCCGGATAGGCGCGGTTGGCGGCCTCGATCGCGCGCCGGGTCTCCTCGACGCCCATGTTGGGGACCTCGCAGATCACCTCGTCGTTCGCCGGGTTTGTCACCGGGAAGCGCTGCCCGCTGTCGCTCTCGACCCAGGCGCCGTCAATGTAGGCATTGGTCCGGAACAGCTTGTCGTTGCTCAGTTTCATCCTGTCCTCCCGAGATCACGGAACCGGCGCGCCGGCGTCGTCGGGGCAGGATGTACCACCGTCCCCCGCAGCAGGCAAAACCTCGCTGCCGCCCGCCACGGGCCGGCCAAGGAGTTGTGCCGAACGGGCACCGCGGATGCCGTTGGCAGGGCAAGCCACCGGTTTGTGCACGGCCTCACGGCAGCAGGTGGTGAACTTGCCACCGACGCCCGCTTTGGTCACAGTTCGTGTTTCGCGCGGGGAGCGCCTGACGATCGCGGGCAGCCTCGTGCCTGGAAGGCGGGAGATCGTGTAATGGCAGATGGTTACGCTGGCGACCTTGCGCCCCGCGAGGCCTGGGAGCTGCTGGCTTCGGACCCAGACGCGGTGCTGGTCGACGTGCGCAGCGATGCCGAGTGGGCGTTCGTCGGCCTGCCGGCCACGGACTC
>CAZDBC010000093.1:0-9221 GCA_964503295.1 uncultured Kiloniellaceae bacterium
GCCGGATTGGTCCGGACGACATGCCCGAGGGCTACGTCGCCGGCGCACGCGTGCTACACGTCTCCGGCATCAGCCAGGCGATCAGTCAGTCGGCGGCCGATGCCGTGTTCCGGGCGATCGAGATCGCCAAGGCCAACGGTACCCTGGTTTCCTACGACACCAATCTGCGCCTCCAACTCTGGCCGCTGGCCCGCGCCCGCGCGATCATCCACGCGGCCATGATGGACTGCGACATCGCCCTCCCCGGCCTGGAGGACGCCCGGCAGTTGACCGGACTCGAAGAGCCCGACGAGATCGCCGATTTCTATCTTGCCCTCGGCGCCGGAATCGTGGCGCTCACTCTGGGACCGGAAGGCACGCTCGTGGCAACGCCCGAGGAGCGCAAGCGCGTGCCCGGCATCGAGGTCACGCCGGTCGATGCCACGGCGGCGGGCGACACCTTTGACGGCGCCTTCCTGGCCCGCTACCTGGAGAGCGATGACCCCTTCGCCGCGGCGCGCTTCGCCAATGCCGCCGCGGCGCTCTCGACCGAGGGCTACGGCGCGGTCGCGCCCATGCCGCGGCGCGACCGCATCCTCTCGGCGCTGGCCGGGTCCGGTGAATGACGGCGCGGCCGTTCGCCCTGGTCACCGGCGGCACGCGCGGCATCGGCGCCGGCATCGCGCGTGCACTGGCCGCCGCCGGCCATAACGTGATCGCGACCGGCCTGACCAGGGAGGAAATCGACAGCCATCCCGAAGCCGCGGGGATCGAAGCCCGCCAGCTCGACGTGACCGACGAGCGCTCGGTCGCCGCGCTCTTCGAGGGCTTTCGGGAGCTGCGGGTGCTGGTCAACTGTGCGGGCACCACGCTGCGTGACGGTCGCGAGTTCGAGATGGCGGGTTTCCGTCAGGTGGTCGAGGTCAATCTCCTGGGCACGATGCGCATGTGCCTGGCTGCCCGCCCGTTGCTTGCCCGCAGCGGCGGCTGCATCGTCAACACCGCGTCCATGCTGTCCTTCTTCGGCGGTCCGGGCGTTCCCGCCTACGCCGCCAGCAAGGGCGGGATCGCCCAACTGACCAAGTCCCTGGCCGGCGCCTGGGCCGGTGAAGGAATCCGTGTCAACGCGATCGCGCCGGGTTATATCGAGACCGAGTTGACGCGACCGCTGCTCGAGGACCCCGAACGCTCGCGCAAGATTCTGGCGCGCACGCCGCTGAATCGCTGGGGCCGGCCGGAGGACCTGGGCGGCGCCGTCGTGTATCTCTGCTCGGATGCCGCCGGCTTCGTGACGGGTACGATCCTGCCGGTCGACGGCGGCTATCTCGCCAGCTGAATGGAAGGGAGAACGACAGCATGACCGCCCTGAGGAAGGCACCTCCGCCGGAGACCGACAACGAAGCCCGCACCCCCTACCGGCACCCGCAGCCGGCCGATTCGCCGCCCGAACTGGTCATTTCGCGGGCGCTGCCGGAGGACGAGCGCGTCTGGGTGCCGCAGGCGGACAACGTCTGGTTCCGGCCGCTCTGCCTCGGTGCCAGCCAGGGCTACTGGACCAACCTGCTGCGCGTGCGCAAGGCCGGCGTGCTGTCGCGCCACCGCCACCCGCAACCGGTTCACGGCTATGTCCTGAAGGGCGGCTGGCGCTATCTCGAGCACGACTGGGTGGCGACCGAAGGCGCCTATGTCTACGAGGCTCCCGGGGAAACCCATACGCTGGTGGTCGATGAGCCGGTCGAGGAGATGATCACCTTTTTCAACGTCAGCGGCTGCATGATCTATGTCGATCCGGATGGCAACCCGCGCGGCTATGACGACGTCTTCACCAAGATCGAGCTGTGCCGCAGGCACTATGCGGACGTCGGACTGGGCGCGGACTTCGTCGAGCAGTTCATCCGCTGAGCGCCCCTGCAGCCGGGCGTCAGTAGCGCGCCGTGACGCTTGCGCGCCGGTTCGAACCGGACACCTTTCTCGTGCAGTCCTCGAGATCGAGGAGATAATTGTCGAGCGCCTCGGCATGCTTCATCGACAGCATGAGATGGAGGCCTTTCGGATCGCGGGTGAGGCCGGTCAGCCAGCCGCGCCTGTCCATTTCTTCGGCGACCAGATAGGCGTCGGCCCGCTGGTTCGCAAAGTTCACGATCGTCAGATCGGGCCGGCCGATCAGGCGGTAGCCCTCGATCCGTTCGATGCCGGCGACGTAGGTGTCGCGCGTCGCCATCAACTGTTCG
This sequence comes from uncultured Kiloniellaceae bacterium, assembly GCA_964503295.1. GTDB lineage: Bacteria > Pseudomonadota > Alphaproteobacteria > Kiloniellales > Kiloniellaceae > CAZDBC01. The sequence goes on from CAZDBC010000093.1 coordinate 2,211, forward strand.
GCAAGACGCATGTATCCCTCGATGCCGAGGTGGTTCAACACCGCCCAGGCGCCGGCCACGCCACCCGCTGGACGCGTTCCGACAAGCGTCGCCGTCGAGAAGCGTCCGCTCGGCCAGTCCTCGAAGTCGAAGCGGCTGCGCTCGTGATCCTCGCGCTCGCGGTAGAAGAGGGTCGAAGCCGGCTTGGGACAGAAGCCGTACTTGTGCAGATCGGCCGAGAGCGATCGCACGCCCGGGACCGTGAAATCGAAGTGGGGAACGGCTCGCCCGAGCCGCGCGACGAAGGGCGCGAGATAGCCGCCGACGCAGGCATCGACATGCAGCCAGAGATCGCGCTCCAGGGCGAGCCTGCCGAGCGCCGCAACGGGATCGACGGTGCCGTGGGGAAACGAAGGGGCCGAAGCGACGATGAGAAAGGTTCCGGCGTCGGCGGCTTCGGCCATCGCCGCGGGATCGGCCCGATAATCGGCACCCAGGGGCACGCGCCGCACCTCCAGGTCCATTGCATCTGCGGCCTTGTCGAAGGCCGGATGGGCGCTGCGCGGCAGGACCATGTTCGGCCGGGCGCCTGCGCCCGACCGGCCGCGCCGTGCACGGAACCAGTCACGAGCGGCCTTGACTGCGAGGACGATGCTCTCGCTGCCACCGCTCGTCATGTGACCGGTCGCATCCGCGCCGCCGCGGAAGAGGTCGAGCGCCATGGCGATGACCTCCTCCTCCATGAGTCCGACGCTGTAGAAGGCGCGCTTGCCGCCGAGCGCGTTCTCGGTGAAGAACTTCATGTAGGCCGCGCGCCCGACCTCATAAATCTCGTCGGTTGCGAAGAAGACGTAGAGCGGGGTGCGTCCATGGCGCCAGTCGATATCGCCGGCGGCGTAATCGTTCATCTCCGCTTCCAGCGCCGGCCAGTCCCGGCCGTGCTCGGGAAATCGCATCCGCTTTCTCCTTCGATCGCCTGGCCGGCCCTTTGCCTGAACCCGGTCCGTGGGAAGGTGCCGGGAAGAATCAGGCCGACCGACACCCCGAAGGCCTTAGCATGCTTTCGGCAAGGCCGATAGTAGGGGGAGAGATCCCGGCCGCCGCGAGCGCGCGTTCAGGGGTTGCAGAACACGCAGTGACCGGGATCGGCCTTGGTCAGGCCGTCCGGCCGCGGCCGCAGTTCCCCGTGGTCGCAGGCGGCGCAGCCGAAGACGAGCCGGCGCACCAGGAAGGTTGCCCCGCCGCACCAGGCACAGGGCAGACCCTTCTCGACGTCGATCCGCCCGAAGCCGGGCGCTTCGCAAGCGGGGCACAGGCAGCCCAGACGCCGGGCCAGGCGTTCGGCCAAGTCGTTCAACTTCTGCATGCGGGTCGGATTGACGTGGGCGCGCATGTCGCTCTGGATGAAGGCCTCCCCGACCGGCGAAGCGGAACGACACAGTTCGATGGCCCGGGCTAAGTTTCCTTCGCCGGTAAGGCCCTTGAAGAGCAGCCCCTCGCCCGGGTGCCGTCGGTTGGGACGGACGATGAGGCCGTGGGAGGGAAAGCCGACACGATCCAGAAAGGGCCCCAGTTCGTCCAGGCTCGCGGCGACGGCATGGTCGTAGTTGCTGTCCTCGAACATGATCTGTTCGGTCACGATCAGGCCCGTGCGGTCGTCCACCAGAACCAGCAGTTCGACGCCGGCCGCCACGAAAGGAATATCGGGGTGCGGACCGTAGCTGCCTTCGCTGGCCAGACCGAGATCCAGTGTGGCGGCCTCCATGCCGAGCCGTGCCTTGGCGATCGCCGTTTCGCGCATCGGCCCCGGCCTGGGGATCTCGCCGGAGAAGGTGCCGAGGCTGTCGGTATCGAGCCGTGGCGGAACGACCAGTCGAAGGCCGACCGCGCGTTCCAGAGGCGGGGCGATGGCGCGCTCCTTGCCGTGCATGGTCGCCAGCGCCGCCCGCCGGCCCGTCAAGGGGTGCGGCGCGTGTCCGGAAGCCGTGTCGAAGTCGACCACCCGCATTGCCGGACTCACAGGTAGCCGGCGAAGCGCAGACGCTCGAAGGCGTCTTCCGCCTCGTGGTCCATCAGGCGCCCGCCGCGTTCCGCGGTGCGGGTCGCGGTCAGCTCCTCGATGATGTCCTCGATCGTCGCGGCTTGCGACGCGATCGGGCTGGTCGTGCCGACCTCGCCGAGCGATCGATAACGCTTTCCGTTTCGTGCGAAATAGAGCGAGACGAGCGGAATACCCTCGCGCGCGACATAGCGCCAGACGTCGAGCTCGGTCCATTGCAACAAGGGGTGAACCCGGAGATGGGCGCCCGGCCGCAGGTCTGTGTTGTACTGGTCCCAGAGTTCCGGCGGCTGATCGCGAAAGTGCCAGGTGCCCTCCTCGTCCCTGGGACTGAAGACGCGTTCCTTGGCGCGGATTGCCTGTTCGTCGCGGCGAATGCCGGCGATGACGGCATCGAAGTCATGGGCCGCGAGGCAGCGCTTCAAACCGAGGCTTTTGCGGGCGGCAAAGCGCGCGGCGGGCGGCAGACCTGGATCGGCCGCCTCCAGCGGGGGACAGTCCACTGCGACCAGATCGAGGCCCCATTCGCGGCTGCAACGCTCTCTGAAGGCATAGACCTCGGGAAACTCGGCGCCAGTATCGATGTGCACGACCGGAAAGGGCACACGGCCGAAGAAGGCCTTGCGGGCAAGCCAGATCAGCACGTTCGAGTCCTTGCCCAGCGACCACAGCAGCGCAACCCGCTCGCGTCGGCTGTAGGCCTCGCGAAGGATGTAGATCGCCTGGCTCTCCAGGGCGTTCAGATGTGCCGAAGTCATTGTGCCGCCTCCACGACCTCGGCGACCGGCCGACGCGCTGCGCCCCCGGAGGCGGCAGGGCTCCAGCTCAGGTCGCCCACGTAGCGCCACGCGAGTCGGCCCGCCGCGTCGAGTGCAAAGAGGTGCAGCCAGCGATTGTCGAACAGCGCCCGCACTGCATCGTGGCGCCTGAGGATATCGGTCATCGCCTCGCGCGGCGCCTCGATGCACACGGAAAGGCGCAAGGGCTCGTGAACGTATCGTTCGCCGTCGTGGACCGACTGCCACGGAAGACCGGCCCGCAAGAGCCCTCCGTTGCCCTCGAACACCCCGATGCCGCCAACCACGTTGTGCAGCAGCTTGTTGCCCGACCCGAAGACCTCCGGCGCTACGGTCGAGCCGTAGTATTGAAGGCTGATCCAGCTTGCGACGACCACGGGAGCGGTCATTATCAATTCCAGCACCGAGAAGCCGTTCCCGCTGTCCTGCTTCCAGTCGTAGTCGTGCAGGAAGGCGCGGCCCTCGAGGTCGCGGCCGGATGTGCGGGCCCGCGGCGCAGCAATGAAGGCCTTGCACCCCGCGAGCGCCCACTCCGGCCGCACCTCCGCCCAGTTGCGGGCGCGGCCGGGGATGTCGTCCCCGTCCGCCGCGCGGGGCAGGCGCAGGGCCCTTTCGGACCGCGTGATGCTGCCGGCCGCCGCGAGCCAGGCGCGTACCTTCTTCAGGTCGCTCGCGTGGTTACTTGTATCCACGTCACGGTCGTAAAGGGTCACGGCGTCCGTCGTCGTGTCGTGCAGACCGGCCAGGAAGAGAGTATCGTCGGGGATTGTGATTCCACGCTCGATGAGCCCTTTGCGCACCTCGCGATCGTTGAGAAGGCCGGCAAGCAGCCGTGCGTTGACCTCCCCCGAGTAGCCGCCGCAAGCGCCGCAATGCAGACCGCTGGCGTGCGGGTTGTTGACCACGTTCGCGCCGTGCCCGGCGAGAAGGACGACGCGCGCGAACGCGCCCGTGAGCGACATGGCGCGCAACACGGTTTCGGCCGCGTCGATGCGCGTGCGCAGATCGAGCGCGGGGTCGAAGCGCGGCTTCGGATCGTTCGGCTGGGGCATGGGATTGAGCCCCAACGCGTCACGCAGCAGCTTGGCTCCGTAGACGGGACCCATGGCCTCCACGAAGGCAAACGACGAGACCGCCGCCAGCTTGAAGCGGCCCCAGGCGCGCCGGGCCCGCGCGCGAAAGCGGGTCTCCTGGTCCGCCTTCTCGTTTTCGGGGCCTGTCGCGCACGACTGTGCCGTTGGATTGAGCAGGGCCGGCAGGCGCAGTTCCTCGACGTCGGAGGCAAAGCGCCGATGTTTTGCAAAGACGCCAAAAAAGCCGGCGAAGCCCAGGGTCTGGATCGACGTATCGACGCCTTCCAGGGCTCGGCGGAAGATCTCGGACCGCACGTCGATGCAGAATGCGGCCTGAAGCAGCGGACGCGCGCCGGCCGTGGTCTCCGCCGGCATGGCGAGCGTCTCTGCAAGTCGCCGCTGGGCGGCCCGCTCGGCCGCCTCCTGGAGAATTTCGTCGACGATCTCCGCCTCGCCGGGACGAATCGGCTGTGCGTGCGTCTCTCGGATCGCGGCCCATCTCTGCGCGACGCTTGCCTCGTACTGGGTGAAAAGGGCTTCTTCCCACAGCAGACGGATAGCCAGCAGATTGCTCAGCGTCGTATCCGTGCCGTCCTCGAGCTCGGCGCGCCACAAGCGATAACGGGCAAACTGCGCCCAACCGCCCAGCGAGAGCAGAAGCTGATGGCAATAGCTCTCGAGCGCCGCCGCGCCGAGACCGAGGCGTTCGACAGCGCGTGCGACGGCCGCCATTGACGACTCGGGCGCGTCGGCGACGAAGGCCGCGAAGCCGCCCAATCCCATGATCTCGGGCACCACATCGTGAACGGCGTGGATCCGGTATGCGGACCAGGCCCCCTTGCCCTGGGGCGCGATCCACAGCGCCTGTCCGGCATCGAAATGGCTGCCCGCCCAGGCACCGATCCGGTCGTCGATGATGCCCGGCCAGTCGATACCGCTTTCGGCGGCGGCCAGGTCGGCAACTGTCGGCGACGCTCGCGGCTCCGGCCGGGGCTGCCGCGCCGCCGCCTTGAGGACATCCAGGTCGGCCGGCTTGGCGCTGTAGGGTGACGCCGCGAGGGCTTCATCGAGGTCCTCATCCGTGATCGACCCTTCGTCGAGACGCTCCAGATACCAGTGCCGAGGCATGGCCATCGGACCGCCGCCCACGCGCGCCAGACGGGCCCCGGCTTCGGCAAGCCGAGCATTGGCCTGGCCAAGATAGGGGTTGACGGCCACATAGGAGGCGAGCGGCCAAAGCGGTGGGACTTGCCTGCCGGCAGCATCGACGATCGGCGCGAGGGTTGCGGGGTCGATCGCGGCCTGCTGGATCATGAGCTTTGCCTCCTCTCCCCGTGTGTCAGGTTGAACGGCGGACGGACCAATTGCCGATCAACCTGTCGAACACGGCATTGGCATAAAGCCCGTTTGAGAGGTGCACGCGCAGCCCGGCGGCCGCGGGGTGGGTCGCCCAGAGCGGGAACGTCGCCTGCGCCACGGCGACGAGGCCGAAGCTGACGATGGCGAGCACCATCAAAGCCCACTCCAGTGCGCCCGGCGGCGGCGGAGCGGGCAGCGTTCCCGCTGTGAGCCACGCCGCGCCGGTCTGCAGCGCGAAGTAGCTGATGGAAGCGGCCACTGCATAGAGCGCCGTCCGCCGCGTCAGGACGCGCGGCGCGGCGTCCGCGAGCCCCTGGGCCAGGAGATAGGCGACGCCGAGAACCAGGATGGCGCCCAGGGTGATCGCCTGCGCCGATTTTCCTTCGAGCCCGAAGGCGAACGCGATTGCCGCATAGATCGCCAGGGCCAAGGCAAAAGCCCGCGCGACGGCGCGGCCATCGGGAATGGCGACAGGGCCCGGCCGGCGAATCGCCGCAACGTTCTCCACCGCCGTGCCCGAAGCAAGGAAGGCGTGTGCCTTGTAGAGCGAGTGCGCAACGATGTGGAGCAGCGCCAGGGGGAACAAGGCGAGCCCGCACTGCATGGTCATGAACCCCATCTGCGCGATGGTGGACCAGGCGAGCGAGGTCTTCACCGCCGGCTGGGCGAGCATGGCAAGTCCCCCGAACAGCGCAGTGAAACCGCCCAGCATGACCAGCACCGCGAGCACGCCCGGGGACAGGAGCATGACGTCGGCGAACCTGATCAGCAGAAAGCCGCCGGCATTGATGACCCCGGCGTGGAGCAGCGCCGAGACCGGCGTCGGCGCTTCCATGACCTCGGTCAGCCAGCCATGCGTCGGAAACTGGGCCGACTTCAGGATCGCCGCCAGGGCCAGGAGGGCCAGGGCCCAGTCGATTCCGGCCGGCACCGTCCCCGCCGCGGCCGCCGAGAGAATTCGACCGATATCGAGGGTGCCGAAGCCGAGGCCGAGAAGAATGGTAGCGGCGACGAGTGCGCCATCCGCGATCCGCGCGACGATGAATTTCCTGCGCGCTGCCCGCACGGCCTGGACGCGCGATCCGTAGAACAGCAAAAGGCGATGCAGACACAGGCTGGTCGCGACCCAGGCCACCACCAGGTGCAGCAGATTGCCTGCCTGGACGAGCAGCAGGACCGAGGCCAGTGTCGCCGCCATCCAGCCGAGGAACGCGCCCTGCCGCGCCTCTCCGTCGAGATAGGAGACCGCATAGCGCACCACGACCCAGCCGACGAAGGCCACGAGCACGAGCATGCTCGCGCTCACCACGTCGAGGCGCGCGCTCAGGCCGCTTCCCAGAAGGCCCAAAACGGGCGAGCTACCCGGCCCGAAAGTGCCCAGCCCGACGGTTGCTGCGACCGCCACGACGAGAGAGGCCAAAGCCGCGCCCTCGGCGACGCGGCCGACATGACGGGGACGGCGCCCCGGCCTGCTGAGGGCAAAGAGCGCCGCGACGGCCAGCAGCAGCGGCGCCGAAAGCGGCAAATAGTATAGATTCATGAGGCACTTACCCCCGCGGAACGAACTCGGCCGGGACTTTAAGCGCAGGGGAGTATAAATAAAAATAGATTGTTTATATCGTTACGTTCTATTTTACAGAACGTAATGACCAGCCTGAACTATCACCATCTGCGCTACTTCCGGATTGTCGCGCACGAGGGGCATCTCACCCGCGCAGCGGAGCGGCTGAACCTGTCCCAGTCG
>CAZDBC010000094.1:0-9188 GCA_964503295.1 uncultured Kiloniellaceae bacterium
TCTCCTTTGCCACCATCGGCTTCCTAGCCAAGCTGCTGGCCGAGGACATCGAGGACATCGACGAGGCCCAGGCCGAGGCGGTGCGCGCGACCGGCGCCGGCTGGGGCCAGCTCATCAACTACGCGATCCAACCCCAGGTCATGCCGCGCCTGATCGGCCTGTCGCTCTACCGCCTCGACATCAACTTCCGCGAGTCGGCGGTGATCGGCATCGTCGGCGCGGGCGGCATCGGCGCGACGCTCAACACGGCGATCGACCGCTACGAGTACGATTCCGCCGGCGCCATCCTGATCATCATCATCGTCATCGTGATGCTCGCCGAGTATTCGTCCAGCCACGTGCGCAAGTGGGTGCAGTGATGCCGATCGCCCTGGAGGACGGCCACCGGGTCTGGCGCCACCGCACGCCGCGCACGCGTCTCGCCATGTGGTTCGGCTGGCTCGCGCTGGTCGCGCTCTTCGTCTACTGCTGGAACGTCATGACCGAGGGCACCATCTGGGCCTTCGTCTACGACGCGCCGCGCCAGGCCGCCGACCTCGGCAGCCGCATGGTCCCGCCGCGCTGGTCGTACATGGAGCGGCTCTGGCTGCCGCTGTGGGACACCCTCAACATCGCCACCCTCGGCACCCTGCTCGGCATTTTCATCGCCGTGCCGGTCGCCTTCATGGCCGCGCGCAACACCACGCCGAGCGCGGTATTCGTGCGCCCGGTCGCGCTTTTCGTCATCGTCGCCTCGCGCTCGATCAACTCGCTGATCTGGGCCCTGCTGCTGGTCGCCATCATCGGGCCGGGCGTGCTCGCCGGCATCGTCGCCATCGGCCTGCGCTCGATCGGCTTCATCGGCAAGCTGCTCTACGAGGCGATCGAGGAGATCGACCAGAGCCAGGTCGAGGCGGTGACCGCGACCGGGGCCCGCCCGGGCCAGGTGGTCGACTACGCCATCGTGCCCCAGGTGCTGGCCGCCTTCTTCGGCATCTCGGTGTTCCGCTGGGACATCAACATCCGCGAATCGACCATCCTCGGCCTGGTCGGCGCCGGCGGCATCGGGCTGCAGCTCCAGGCCTCGCTCAACGTGCTCGCCTGGCCGCAGGTGACGCTGATCCTGATCGTCATCCTCGCCACCGTGCTGGTCAGCGAGTGGGTCTCGGCCAAGGTCCGCCACGCCATCATCTGAAGGCGTCGGGCGGCGGCGGGGAGCGTCCCGTCAGCGGGTCTTGCCGCGTTCCGCGCCGGCGCCGGCCAGGTCGCCGATCGCCCGCAGGAACAGGCCGCGGGCGCGGGGCCGGGTCTGTTCCCGCCAGGGCGCCGGGCGGCACAGATCGATCGCCGCCACGCCCAGTCGGCCGGTCATGAAGCCGTTGGCGAGCGCTGCGCCGGCCTTGCCCGACATGCGCCCGGCGATACCCACGCCGAGCAGGTCTCCGACGATGTCGTCCGCCGCCTCGAAGGTTCCGCTGGCGAGCACGGCGAGAAAGGCCTGCCGGAACACGCGCAGCGTCGCCCACAGGGCCGGCCGGCCGCCGTAGATGGCGGCGATCTCGCCCGTCAGACGCAGGTCCACGACGGCCGTCACCGCCATATCCAGCAGCGCGAAGGGGCTGACGGCCGTGCCCGCCGTCACCTGGCGGATCGCCGCGGTCACGCGCGCCTTCGCCTCGTCGTCGAGTCTGGACAGCACAAGGGTCTCGAAGGCCGCCATGCGGTCGAAGGGGTCGGGCGCGACGGCGGCGCGCTCGCGATAGGCGGCGAGGTCCCATTCGCGCGCCGGCTGGCGCGCGTACAGCGCCTCCAAGAGGGCCACTGCCCGTTCGGCCGCCGCCCCGTCGTCCGCCTCGGCCGCTCGCGCCGCCGACTGCACGGCGCTCAGCCGCGACAGACGCCGGAGGCCGCGCCACTGTCGCACCAGCCAGAGGGCGAGCGCCAGCGTCAGCAGCCCGAAGCCGGCCAAGACCGTCCAGTCGGTCCAGCCCCCGAGCGTCAGCGCATTGTACACGGCAGTCTCCGCGAGCCAGCCCAGTCCGGCCGTGGCCAGCAGCAGGATGCCGCCGATCAGCAAACGGGTGCTCGCTTGTGCGCCCCTCGAGCGACGGGCCGGGCTGCGGTCGTGCCCAGCCATGCCCGTCGGCCGGTCTCCCTGGCCGTCCGTTCCCGACGGGAGGTCGCCGGCGTCGCTGAAGCGCAGTGCGTCGAACCGGCGGGTCTCCGGCGCGTCGCGCTCGGGCGTCGCGGTGCGGCCGCGGGGCCTTTCCTGCGCCGGACGCGTTTCGGGGCCGTCCTCACGCGTCATCGCAAATGGTCTCCGATAAGGTACTCGAGGGCGCGGTCGAGCCGGATGTGCGGCCAGGCGGCGTCGGTGCGAAGCGTGGCCGGCGGCCGGAAGTCGAGGTTGGCGAAGTCGCCGCCCAGGGGCGCGCGGGCCGTTGCCTCGATGCGGCCGGGATAGTGCGCTACCGGCTCTTGGCCGCCTACCGGCACGCCGGCCAGGTAGCGTCGTCCCGACTGTGGCCTCGCCTCGACCTCGCGCGTGGCGCGCACCGCCGCCAGGGCCATGATCTTCGTCTCGGCGCCGCCGAAGCGCGTCCGGCGCAGGCTCCTCGACAGACTGGCGCGCAGCACGTCCGCGAGCGGGCCGTGCTGGTCGGTCGGCAGTTGGTCGGCTTTGGTGCAGGCGAAGAGGACGCGGTCGATCGAAGGGCGAATCCTGCGCGGCAACCAGCCTCGGCCGAGACGCATGGCCTGCTGCAGCGTCTCCAGTTCACCGTCCAGCTCGCTTGCCGCCGGTCCGCCGGCCAGGGTGCCGGACAGGGCATCGATCAGGATCAACTGCCGGTCCAGCCGGGCGAAGTGGCGCCGGTGAAACGGCCGAACGATCTCGGCGAGGTAGGCGTCATAGCGCTTTCGCATGAGGCTCCTGAGCGTCTCCCGGGCGCGGCGGCGCCGGCGCGGCGCCCCGCCGGCCGGCGACGCCAGGGGCGCGAAGGTCAGCAACGGCGAGTCTTCCAGTTCGCCCGGCAGGAGGAAACGCCCCGGGTGCAGGGCGCCGGTCCGGCCGCTGATCGTCTGGCGACGGCGCAGGTAGGCGCGAAACAGAGCGGCCGTCTCGATCGCCTTCTGCTCCGCGTCCGCGTCCGGAATGTCGGGATCCAGCGAGGCCAGGTAAGACCGCAGCGGCGCGCTCGCCTGACGTCGGTCGGGGCGCGCCATCTCGTCCATCAGGGCTGCCGACCATTGGTCGTAGTCGTAGTCGAGCAGAATCAGGTCGAGCAGCCACTCGCCCGGATAGTCGAACAGGTCGAGGTTGAGAATCGCGTCGCCGAGCCGTCCCGCCAGGCCGTCGGGACGATAGCGGATCGAAACGCGCAGCTCGGATTGGCGACCGGTGCTCTCCGGCCAGGCCGGCCCCTTCTCGGCATCGGTCAGGCGCGCGACGTTGGCCTCGAAGGGAAAGCGCGGAAGGTGCTGATTGGGCTGCGGCCGCAGCATTGCGGCGAGGTAGCGCCCTTCGCGGTAGGCTCTCAGTCCGTGCAGCCGCTCCGGGTACAGCAAGGCCTGGGTCAGCGCCGTCAGCAACACGGTCTTCCCGGAACGGCTCAGCCCGGTCACGCCCAGCCGCAGCCTGTGCTCGAAAATGCCGCGCCCCCTCTCGGCCAGGCGGTCGAAGATGCCGGTCACGAAACCCCGTCGGTCTTGTCGTACGAAGGTGATAAAGGCGCAGGCGGCAGCCTGGGCTTGGAATCGGAGCTTGTCATATGGCGGGGGGCGGGGGGAAAAACCAGGGGTCGGGATGCCTGCTGTGGGCGCGTCTTCGGCCGATTCCGGTGGGCAGGGCAGGTCGGTCGACGGCTGCCTTCAAGCCCGCGGCGCCGGCGCGGTGCGCGCGAACAGCGACCTGCCGACCTCGGGCGACAGCTTCAGCCAGGCGCACGCCGGCTGGACGTCGTGGAAGAAGCGGTGCTCGATCTGGAGCTCCGGGTCCTCGTCGCACAGCGCCTCCCACAGCGGCATGATCAGGCTGGCGTCGTAGGACGAATCGACCACCACCGCGCTGGCGCCGAGCCTGAGGCCGGCACGGCCGTAGACCGCCTTCATGTGCGCCTTGACGTCGCGCAGGTCGCCGACCGAGAGATCTGACAGATCGGTCGTCGGCTCGAAGAACTGGAGGCTGCGGAAACGGCCCGGGCGGGCGACCGCCGCGCCGACCTCGGCGACGGCCCGCTTGACCTCCTCCGCGGAGACCGTTTCGACGAAGCGGTAGGCGAAGACCTCGTGGACCTCGTCCACGGCGTGGGTGACGGGTATGGCAGCCTCCCCCTCGTGCGCCGGCCAGATCGCGCGCGCTCGCGCGCCGTCAAATTCTCGGCAACGCGCGCGGCTCGTTCCAGCAACACCATATAGGGTCGCGGGCCGGCCGGCGGAAGCCTGCGCGGCATTCCCGTCTCCCGGCTGCCGGCCCGGGACCGACCGTCCCGATGCGCGCGCAATCCCCGTCACGCGCTTGCGTCGAAGACCTGCTTGATCAGTTCCGGCAGCGTCGGGTGGATGTGGATGCTGTCGCGGATCAGGTCGGCGGTGCCCTCGCCCGCGTTCATGGCGACGACCACCTCGTGGACCAGGTCCGCGGCCTGCGGGCCGATCATGTGAAAGCCGAGGATGCGGTCGCTGTCCTCTTCGACCAGCAGCTTGGCGAAGCCCGGCGGCGCGCCGATGATGCGCCCCTTGGCGAAGCCGCCGTAGTCCTTGCGCACGCGCTTGTAGCGCAGACCCTGTTCCTTGCATTCGCGCTCGGTCAGGCCGACCGCGCCGATCTGCGGGTCGGTGAAGACCGCGTGGGGATTGGCCCGGTAGGAGACCTTCAGCGCGGCGCCCTGGGAGTTGCGGTAGGCGAGCTCGCCTTCGTAGCTCGAGGTGTGCTTGAACATGCCCTGGCCGATCACGTCGCCGTAGGCGTAGATGCCGGCCCGGCTCGTCCGCAAGTGCTCGTCGACGCGAATCCAGCCCTTGTCGTCGGTCTCGACGCCGGTCTTGTCGAGCGCCAGTTCGTCGCTGTTCGGCCGGCGTCCGGTGGCGACGAGCAGGGCATCGGCAAGCAGTCTGCGCGCGGATGCCTCGCCCCCATCGACGGTAAGGCCGATTTGCCCGTCCTTCGTCTCGACCGCGGTTGCCTCGGCGCCGAGCAGCAGCTCGACCTTCTTGCCGAACTCTCGGGTGAAGAGCTCGCGCAGCTCGTCGTCCTCGCCCAGCAGGCAGTCCGCCCGGTCGATCATGGTGACGCGCGTGCCCAGGCTGGCGAAGAAGTGGCCGAGCTCGCAGCCGATGTAGCCGCCGCCGAGGATGAGCAGGCTTTCGGGCTGCGCGTTCAGCTCGAGCACCGACTCGTTGGTCCAGTAATCGATCGCGTCCAGGCCCGGGATGGGCGGCACCGCCGGGCGCGCGCCGCTGGCGATGAAGATGGCCTCCCCGCTCAGGCGGGTGCCGTCGTCCATCTCCAGGAGCCTGTCGCCGACGAAACGGGTGCGTCCGTAGAAGGGCGTGAAGGCCTCGTCGACCCAGGACTTGACGCCGCCGGCGTCCTCGGCGCGCCGCGCGCGGACCGTCTCCATGATCGCCTTGAAGTCGGCGCGGACCGAGGACTGGTCGAGGTGGATCCCGAAGCGCTCGGCCTCGCGCACGGTGCGCATCACCTCCGCCGCCTGGATCAGCCCCTTGGTCGGGATGCAGCCCCTGTTGACGCAGGTACCCCCGAGGGCGTCGGGCTGTGCATCGACGACGGCGACCGACTTGCCGTCCCTGTTCGCGTGATAGGCCGCGGTCAGCCCGGAGCCGCCCCCGATCACCACGACGTCGAATTTTTCGGTCATCTGCGCGCTCCAGTCTTTCGGATTCCGGCCTGTCTCGGACCGCCAGCTTGCATCGGAGGAGGACGGCGGTGTCGAGGTCTATAGCATCGACGCGCTCCCCCGGGCGAGCCGTGTTCACGATCAGTTGTGCCCGGCAGTGGCATAAGCCACCGACCGGCCGTGCGCGGCCGTGCCAGGGTGAGCTCTTCGGGGCCGGCGGAGGGCGGCCATGGACACGCTGATCCTAATCCTCAAGATCCTCTCCCAGGGGCTGATCCTGCTCGGCGGCCTCTGGGCGATCTTCGGCGCCGCCGGGGAGGGCGCGGCCGGCGCGCGTCGGCCCGGGCCGCGGGGCTGGATCAAGCTCGCCCTCCTGGTGGTCGGCTTCGGCCTGTTCGGCCTCTCCGAGCTGCAGGCGCGCAAGCAGGCCGAGGCGCGCGCCGCGCGCGAGGCGGAGGCGCGCGCCCTGCAACAGCGCACCATCGACAACCAGGCGACCCAGCTCGAGCATCTGCGCCGCCTGCTGCTGACTCAGCACCAGATCTCCCATCTGGAAATCGCGCTGCTCTATGATCCGGGCGCGCTCGAGCCCTTCTACGAGGCGATCCGCACCCACGAGGGCGCGCGCGCCGCGCCGCCGCCGGACCCGACCGTGCTCGCCTACCTCTCGACCGCCTGCCGCAACGCCAACGTCACGGTGACCCGGCTGCCCGACGACAGCCGGCGCCTGCGCTACACCATCAACCGGCCGCAGGGTTTCGTCGACGGCCGGGTCGCCGAGGGCGAGCCGGAGTGGCGCGCCTTCGAGACGGCCCTCGCCGGCCTGCTGAGCGAGCGCTTCGACATCCTCGCCGACAACGGCCGCGTGCTGGTCAGCCTGACCGGCGCGCCGGCGCCGCGCTGGATCCGCTGCCGCGAGAACGGCCTCGCCTTCGTGTTCCGCAACACCGGCGTGCGCTTCGACGAGATCGCCGAGACCCGCCTGCGCTTCGAGCTGGCCAAGCCGGAGCGGCACCAGGTGCCCGCGCGCGTGCGCTTCACCTCGAAGGACCCGCGTGTCGCCTGGGACCAGGCGATCGCCACGCCCTGGGTCAAGGAGGTGATCGCCAGCTACTACGTGGTCGAGACCGACGAGACCGGCCATGTCCACGAGCTGCGCTCCGGCCCGCACGCGGTCGAAGCGCGGCTGGTCGCCCTCGGTGCCGGCGCGGCGGCCGGCACGGCGCGCGCGGCCGGCCAGGGCGAGCCAGGCGGGCAGGCATCCGATCGCTGAGCGGCATGCCCGCTTCGCCCCGTTACGGCCGACACGGCCGGCAGCCTGCTACAGCGGTTCCGTTCCTCGGCCGAGGATGTTCAGATAGTCGCGGTAGACGAAGGTCCGGCCGCGCCGCTTGCGCGTGATTTCGCGCATGGGCGTCGAGAGCGTCGCCGAGCGTAATCCGACAGTGGCGCTTACCGATCGGCCAGCCTCTTCAATTCCTTTCGGTACCTTTCGGTAATGCCCGACAGGGCCCTGGAGGTCGACGCCGAGGTGAAGGCGGACTTGGTCTCGCCGTCGCTGTCGATCTCCCAGAACTTGCCCTTGGCGGTCTTGCGGACGATCCGCGCCTGCGCAGCCCGGGAGGGCCGGTTTCGTCCGCCGCTTATCGTTGCCTTTCTCATGTTCTTGCGCGCTCCTGCGGCGGTTCGGCCGCATCAGGTCGGGCGAGGTGTTCCGATCGGCCGGCGTGCCCAAGCGCACGTCCGGGGCAACGCTCTCCCGCATGCCGCCGGAACCGTAAGGATCCTTTCGTTGTCCCGCCCCATTTGAAAGGATATGGCCATATCCTTTCGTTAGCGCGGGCCATTTGAAAGGATATCGCCTTATCCTTTCGCAAGGCGCGGATCCTCTCGCCAGGGGCCGGTCCGCGCGGCGGCCGCGGCAATTGCGCGTCTCCGCCGTGACAAAAATGGGCCCGCGGGGTCGTTTCCGGGGCGCAACCCTGTCGGCGCGGCCGGACGCCCTGGACGCTGTTCCAGGCATCTGTTAGCAAGCACGGCATGCAGATGGGCGGGGCCCGCAAGATGCCTGCGGCATCTTTCCGACCCATGTCATGCTTGGCCTGCCATTGAAACAGGTCCAGATTCATCTGCGTGTCGATAGACACCGGAGGTGAAGTCAATGCGCCGACGCATCACGGTCCTCGACCTCGTGACGAACGGGCCGACGCGCAAGCTCTTCGGCCGGGTGATGAACCCGAATCTCGCCAGCATCATGCCCCAGTCGGTCGCCGTGTGGTGCGAGGAGCTGGGCCACGATGTGCGCTTCGTCTGCTACACGGGCGTCGAGGACCTGAACGCGGAGCTGCTCGACGACACCGACATCGTCTTCGTCACCGCCTTCACGCGCTCGGCCCAGCTTGCCTATGCCATCAGCAACCTGTACCGCCGTCGAGGCGCGGTCACCGTCCTGGGTGGACCGCACGCGCGCTGTTACCCCGAGGACGCGGTGAAGTACTTCGACTACGTGCTCGGCTTCACCGACAAGACGCTTCTGGACGACGTGGTGCGCGAAGGGCGGCGGCAGCGCCCGCACGGGCTTTACCTTTCTGCCCAACGCCAGCCGTCGACGCTGCCCGGCGTGGAGGCGCGCTGGAAGTTCATCGAGCCGACCATCGCCAAGGCGCCGACCTTCAAGATCGTGCCGATGATCGGCAGCATGGGCTGCCCGTACACTTGTAGCTTCTGCATCGACTCCCAGGTCGCCTACCAGCCGCTCGCCTTCGACCAGATCCGCAGCGACCTGCGATTTCTCCTCACGAAGATGCGCAAGCCGCGGGTGGGCTGGCACGATCCCAACTTCGGCGTACGGTTCAACGACTACATGAACGCGATCGAGGAGGCCGTTCCGCCCGGCCGGATCGACTTCATCGCCGAGAGCAGCCTGTCGCTCCTGTCCGAAGGCAACCTGAAGCGACTGCAAAAAAACGGCTTCAAGGGAATGCTGCCGGGGATCGAGTCCTGGTACGAGTTCGGCAACAAGTCGAAGACCGGCCGCAACCAGGGGCTGGACAAGGTCCATCAGGTCGCCGAGCACGTGAACCTGATCCTGCGCTACATCCCCTTTGTCCAGGCCAATTTCGTGCTCGGCCTGGACTGCGACGAGGGCCCCGAGCCGTTCGAGCTGACCAAGCGGTTCATCGATCTGGTGCCCGCCGCCTATCCTGCTTTCTCGCTGTTCACGGCCTACGGCCGGGCGGCGCCGCTCAATCTCGACCTCCAGCGCGCCGGTCGGCTGGTGCCGGTGCCTTTCCAGTTCCTGAACGCGCATCACGCCATGAACGTCCGGCCGCTCAACTACGACTGGGTGGC
>CAZDBC010000095.1:0-9162 GCA_964503295.1 uncultured Kiloniellaceae bacterium
TTCAGGAACTCAACGTCGCCTTCGGCGGCAGCCTGCACGCGCGCCTGCACGAGCTGCCCGGACGGCTCGACCACCGGCGCCCGCAGGGCGTCGACGTCGCGGCCCAGTACGCCCCGCGCCACGGCGCGCGCCTGACCCCCGGCGGACGCCTCGAAGAGCTGGTCGGGCACCTGGCGCAGGACGGCGAGATCCGGGTCAACTCCTTGCACGGCCAGGGCATCGACCGCCTCGGCGAGGATCTTCGGCTCGAGGCGACCGCCCCCGACGGCACGGTCGAGGCGGTGTCGGTCGCGGGGGCGGCCGGTTTTGCCCTCGGCGTTCAGTGGCACCCGGAGTACCGGCCGCTCGCGGACCCGGTCTCGACCGCCCTGTTCCGGGCCTTCGGCGCCGCGGCCCGGGCCTGCGCGCGCCGCGCCGCGGTTCGCCGCGACATCGAATCTTAACGGGACTGTGATCAGGTAGATATTGCATTGTCGCCAATACAACCTAAGTGAAGGAGTAAGAGTCGACGCCGCGCAAGCGGCCTCGGCCCCGCGAAACGGTGCACCCCCCTGCCACCGCTTCGCGCCTCTGCAGAGGAACAGGAACGCCCGGCTCCCCCCCGACCGGGCGTTCCGCTTTTCGGGCCGGCCTTGCCGGCCCTTTTTTTGCCGCCTAACCTGCCGCGCCGCCGAGAAACCTGCCGATTCCGGAGCCGCCATGGGCCTGCGCATCGCCACCTGGAACGTCAACTCCCTGCGCCAGAGGCTGGCGCACCTTGCCCGCTTCGCCGAGGCCCATGCGCCGGATGTCATCTGCCTGCAGGAGACCAAGGTCGACAACGCGCTGTTCCCGGAGGAGGCGGTCGCCGCGACCGGCTACCCGCACATCCTGCGCAACGGCCAGAAGAGCTACAACGGCGTCGCCATCCTCTCGAAGCGGCCGTTCGCGACCGGCGGGCAGGAGCGCTGGTGCGGCAAGGACGACTGCCGCCACCTGGTCGCGCGCTTCGACGATCTCGAGCTGCACAACTTCTACGTCCCCTCGGGCGGCGACAGGCCGGACCCGGAGGCCAACGACAAGTTCGCCCACAAGCTCCAGTTCCTGGAGGAGATGGCCGACTGGGCGCGCCAGGCGCGGGTGCGCGAGCGCAAGGTGGTGCTGGTCGGCGATCTCAACGTCGCGCCGCTGGAGAACGACGTCTGGAACCACAAGCGGCTGGTCCGCTCGGTCGGTCATACGCCGGGCGAGAGCGCGCTCATGGCCGCACTCAACGAGGCCGGCCCCTTCATCGACGTGCCGCGCCACTTCGTGCCGCCGGAGCGGCCGCTCTACACCTGGTGGGGCTACCGCTATCCGCAGGCCTTCGCCAAGGACTACGGCTGGCGGCTCGACCACGTGCTGGCAAGCGAGAAGCTCGGCGATCGCCTCGCCCGGCTGACGATCGCGCGCGAGACCCGCGGCTGGGAGCGCCCCTCCGATCACGTGCCGGTGCTGCTCGAGCTCGCCTGAAGACCCGGCCGGGTCCGCTCACGGCATGCGATAGAGGAAATAGCGGCCGGGCTTGACGCCCTCGGGCAGGGGCAGGGGCAGGCTCTCGGCACTCTCGAACGGCAGCTCCTGGTCGGCGATCACGACCCCGCCCGGGCGCAGCAGCGCAGGCAGCTGCCGGGCCAGGAAAGACGACACGCGGGCGTCCGCGGCGACGTCGCCGCTGCCGAGATCGCTGTGCACCAGCGCGACCGTTCGGCCAAAGCGCGCGGCCGCCGCCGGCAGAGTCTCGGTTATGTCGCCGAGCAGCAGGTGCGCGCCGTCGGGCACGCAGTCGGGATGGGCGGCCACCTGCCGATCGAACACGAAAATCTCCCGCTGCGGCGCAAGCGCGCGCAGATGGTCGTAAGTGCGCCCGTTGCCGAGCCCCAGCTCGAACAGGTGGCCGGGCAGGTCGCCGAGCAGGGCCACCGCATGGTCGAGGCAGGCGCGCTGTGCCTGGAGCCGGCGTATGAAGGAATCGAGTCGGCTCATGGCGCGCGCCCGCATCGTGACAAGGGAGGAAGGAGGCCGCGAAGGCGGTCAGCCGTTGTTGCCGGCGCGTGCCTTGAGCAGCTGCGCTGTCGTGCTCTCGAGCCTGTGGGCAAGCACCCGCATGACCTCGACGCCCATCTCGGGAAAGTCCGTCACCATGCGGAAGAAGAGCTCCTTGGTCACCTTGAGCGCGATCACTTCGCTGCGCGCCTGGATCGTGGCGGTGCGCGGGACGTCGCACAGAATGGCGATCTCGCCGACGAAATCGTTTGCGCCGACCGTTGCGACGTTCACCGGCCCCTTGGCCGAATCGACGAGCACGTCGGCCTCGCCGTTGACGATGATGTAGGCGGAATCGCCGACCGAACCCTGCTTGAACAGAACCTGGCCGGGCTTGAATGTCATGCGCTCGCTGGCGAAGGCCATCAGTTTCAGCTTCGCCGGATCGATGTTCCGGAACAGCGGGATCTTGCGGAGGACCTCGACTTCCTGCTCGATCGACATGGGCTGGTTCCTGTCTCCTTGTTCGCGACGATGCGACCCTGCGGCCTATTCGGCGGCGATCAGATCGCTCAGCGCCGAACCCGGCTTGGCCAGCTCGGCGAAGGGGCCCTGCTCGACGACACGCCCGGCGCGCATGACCACGGCATAGTCGAACAGCTCCCCCTGCGGGGGCCGGCCCAGCGTCCAGAGCACGCCGGAGCGGTCCGGCCGGGTCAGGATCTTCTCCATGAGGCGCGCCTGCGTCGCCTGGTCGACCACGGTCAGCGCCTCGTTGACGATCAGCAGGTCGGGCCGCTTCAGAAGCGCGCGGGCCAGCGCCAGCTTCTGGCGCTGCACGCCGCTCAGCCGGCGGCCGCCGACGCCGACGTTGTGGTCGAGACCGACCTCGATCACGGCCTCGCGCAGTCCAAGCTCGCTCAAGACCTCGGTGACCGCGCGCCCGACGACCTCCTGGGCCTCGGCGCGTCCGTAGGCGACGCGCCCGAACAGGATGTTGTCCTGCAGGCTCGCCGCCGAATTGTAACGGTCCGGGTCATAGAACTCGATCGCCTCCGGGTCGGCCTCGGCGACACGCTCGGCGAAGCGTTTGCGCACCTCAACCACCTTGCGCTCCACCTCGTCGTCGATCAGGTCGAGGCGATGGCGTGCCTCGACGTACTTGAACGGCAGCCCCAGCAGGCGACGTCGGTCCTGCTCGCCCAGCGCATCGAGTCCGATCTTGTCCGCCTTCTGCACCAGGGCGCGGAAGTCGGGAAGATCGTCGGCGTCGATGAAGCTGAACTGCTCGAAGAAGGGGTGACCGGGCGGCAGGTCGGCGAAGATCTCGACCATGGTGCGGGCGATGGTCAGGCCGCGCTCGAGCAGGCCGGGCAGCAGCCCCATCTCCTCGATCAGCTCCATGAGCAGGGCGTTCGAGGCCAGATTGTCGCTGTGGTATGCGGGCTTGCGCGCCTGGCCGAAGAGCAGGTTGACGGCCAGCGAGGCATTGCGGTTGTAGTGCTCCGGATCGAAGCGGAAGACGAGGTCCTCGGCATCCTCCCGCGCGAGGCGTTCGGGCAAGGCGGCGCGCGCCCGCATCACGCCAGCGACAAGCTCCGGCCGCCGCTCCGGATCCACCGTCCCGGCCAGGCCGAAGCGGTAGACGTCGTCCTCGATCTCGACCAGGCACAGCAGCTCGACGATGCGCTGGGTAAGGTCTTCCGACCCGGACGCGCCGGCCGCCTGGTAGTCGATCCAGTCCGCCTCGACGTCGAGCGGGATGTTGCCGGAGCGCCGCCGTTCGTCGAGCTCGCGCGCGCGCAGAGCCGCGGCGCGTTCGTCCGGCGGCTCATGCTCGCGCAGCGGCCGGTGCTTCAGGCTGTAGACCAGGTTGTCGTAGACCGACAGCGGAAAGAGATAGGCGTCGGGCCCGACGTAGCCCATGCGCCGGCCTGTCACCGACTCCGGAAGCATCGTGAGATCGCGGTCGCCGATGCGCACCGCGCCGCTGCTCGGCCGCAGCAGACCAGCGACGAGAAGGGCGAGGTGCTCCTTGCCGCTTGCGCCGTCGCCGACCAGCGCGGTGCGCTGCTCCACCGGAATGCGGAAGCTGACCGAGTCGAGCAGCTTGGCCTCGTGGTCCTCCAGCAGGGTGACCGCGGTGCCGACGATCTCGCCGGTCAGCGGCTCGACCTCCGCGTCCTCGGCCGGCTGCAGCGCGGGATCGAGCAGCTCGCCGGGCTGGAACTGGTCGATCACCTGCTCGTACTTGATCTGGACGTCGTTGCGCTGCTGGTCCCAGTCGATCAGTTCCTTGATCGGTCCGGGCAGGTCCTTGTAGGCGGCGATCACCGCGACCAGGGCCCCGATGTCGAGTCGACCCGACAGGGCGAGCAGGCCGCCGACCGAGTAGAAGAAGAAGGGCGTGAGCTGGGCCAGCAGGTTGTTGAGAAACTTGACGAAAAATTTCCGCTGATAGATCTCGAAGCGGATGTGAAAGATCGCGCCGAGGCGCGAGGCGATGTCGGCGCGTTCGAAATTCGAAGTGTCGTTGGCGTGGATCTCGATCGCCCCGTCGACCACCTCGCCGACCCGCCCGGCGAGCTGGCGCGCGGTCAGCTGCCGCTGCCGCCCGAGCTCCAGGATGCGCCGGCGCAGACGCGGGATGAGAAAAGCCTGGACCAGAACGATGGCCGCCGCGACCAGTCCGAGCCATATGCTCTGCACCAGGATGAAGGCCATGGCGGTGAGCGCCTGCCCGCCGAGAAAGGCCGGCGTGATGAAGGCATCGCCGATGAAGCCGCCGAGCGGCTCGACCTCGTCCTTGACCATGGTCGCCGCCTCGGCCTGCTTGACCCGGCGCAGATGCGGCAGTTGGAAGCGCAAGAGGCGGTCGGTCAGCTCGAAGCGCAGGCGGCGCAGCATGCGCTCGCCGAGCCGGCCCTTCTGCGTGTTGATGACGAACTTGAACAGGCCGTTGACGATGACGAGACCGAGGAAGGCGAAACTGAGCGCCAGCAGGAGCCCGGGCTGCTCCAGCGTGAAGCCTTCGAACAGGAGCACCGCTTCGCCGGTCAGGGCCTCGCCGAACGGCAGGTGAATGACCAGGAACGACTGCGTGTCGCCGGGGCCCTCGAAACCGTGGCCCTGGATGCCCTGGTTGACGATCTGCTTGGGCAGGTCGAGCGACAGGAAATAGAACGGCAGCGAGACCACGACCATAGACAGGATGGTCAGCTGCTCGGCCTTGGAATGCCGCCAGATATACCGGAAAAGGTTAGCTTCCATGCCGATCGGCCGCCGCGCGAGCGGCGCGTACCTGCCTCCACCCCCTCCTCGATTGCCGGACCTTAGCGGATCGCCCGAAAGCTAACCAGCGTCGATTGGAGGGCGGATTCGCGGGTTGGGCCGGCGACTTTGTCCCGTCACGCCGCTGTGCCATAGTGCGGCAGCGATGACCGGCGGCCGGGTCGCCGGCGGCGCGGCGTTACGGGCGGGGGACGGCATGGCGAAAGACGGCGGCAACAGGCGTATCCTGATCTACAGCCACGACAGTTTCGGCCTGGGCCACCTGCGCCGCTGTCGCGAGATCGCGCACGCCTTGGTGCGCGACTACAAGAACCTCTCGGTTCTGATTCTTTCGGGGTCGCCGATCATCGGTTCGTTCGACTTCCGCGCACGCGTCGATTTCGTGCGCATCCCGGGCGTCATCAAGCTGCGCAATGGCGACTACACCTCGCTCAAGCTGCACATCAACGTCGAGCACACACTGGCGCTGCGCGACTCGATCATCCAGCACACCGCACGCGTCTTCGACCCCGACATCTTTCTGGTCGACAAGGAGCCGCTCGGGCTGCGCGGCGAGGTCGAGAGCACGCTCGAGCTGATGCGCGCGCGCGGCACGCCCTGCATCCTCGGCCTGCGCGACGTCATGGACGATCCCGAGCTGCTGGCGCGCGAGTGGGCGCGCAAGCATGCGGCCCCCGCCCTCGCCAAGTACTATGACGGCATCTGGGTCTATGGCCTGCCGCAGATCTGCAATCCTCTGCAGGGCATCGAGCTGCCCGCCTCGGTGCTCAAGAAGATCGCCTACACCGGCTATCTCGGGCGCGAACTGCCGAAGGGACGCAGACCCACCTTGCTGGAGAAGATCGCCGCGCCCTATCTCCTGATCACGGTCGGCGGCGGCGGCGACGGCGAGGCGATCATCGACTGGGTTCTGCGTGCCTACGAAAGCGATTCCGAACTGCCCTATCCGGCCCTGCTCGTGCTCGGGCCGTTCATGGCCGGCGAACTGCGCGCCTCGTTCCAGCGCCGCGTCCGGCGATTGCCGAACGTCGAGGCCATCACCTTCGACGCGCGCCTCGAGTCGCTGATGGATCGGGCGATCGGTGTGGTCTCCATGGGCGGCTACAACACCTTCTGCGAGATCCTTTCGTTCGACAAACGGGCCCTGATCGTGCCGCGCACCGCGCCGCGCATGGAGCAGTACATCCGCACGGCCAGGGCCCAGGACCTGGGCCTCGTGCGCATGCTGACCGACGACGGCGAGCGCGACGCCCGGGTCATGGCGACCGCGTTGCGCGGCCTGCCGCAGCAGCCGCTGCCCTCTGAAACGGTCGTGCCCGGCCTTCTCGGCGGTCGGCGCAACGTCACCAAGCTGGCCGGCCAGTGGCTGCGCCGCAAGCGGGCCGCCTTGCGGGCCGATCTTCCGGCAGCGGCCGCCGGCGGCGGCCGGCGCTGATCGCGAGGGCGGACTGCGTCCGACCCGTCCTGGACTGCCCCGGCGGCTTGCGCGCATCCGGGCCGCTCTCTAACCTCCGCCCATGCCACCCGCCCCCGACAGCAGCCCGGCCGCGCTCGGCCCCACCGTCGCGGTGGTGCTCAAGGGTTATCCGCGCCTCTCGGAGACCTTCATAGCCCAGGAGCTCCTGGCGCTCGAACGGCGCGGCTTCGACCTGCTGCTCTATTCCCTGCGCCACCCGACCGACCCGGCGGTGCACCCCCTACACCGCGAGATCCACAGCCCCGTCGACTATCTGCCCGAGTATCTGAAGGACGAGCCCGGCCGCGTCTGGCTGGCCTGGAGCAAGTGCCGCCTGCTGCCCGGCTACGGCGCCGCGCGGCGCGCCTTTCTGGCCGATCTGCGGCGCGACCCCACGCCCAACCGGCTGCGCCGCTTCGGGCAGGGCTGCGTGCTCGCCGCCGAGCTGCCCGAGGAAGTGAGCCTGATCTACGCCCATTTCCTGCACACGCCGGCCTCGGTCGCGCGCTACGCCGCCTTGATCCGCGGCCTGCCCTGGTCCGTCTCGGCGCACGCCAAGGACATCTGGACCACGCCGGACTGGGAGAAGCGCGAGAAGCTGGAGAGCGCGGCCTGGGCCGTCACCTGCACGCACAGCGGCGCCGAGCACTTGCGCGGGCTCACCCCGGCCGCCGAGGTCGAGCTGGTCTATCACGGTCTCGACCTCGCCCGCTTCGGCGCGCCCGGCGCGGCGCCCGCCGGGAAGGCCGCGCGCGACGGCCGCGACCCGGCCCAGCCGGTGCGCCTGCTCTCGGTCGGGCGGGCGGTCCCGAAAAAGGGCTACGAGCTGCTGCTGCGCGCGCTCGCCGACCTGCCGGCCGGGCTGAACTGGCGCCTCGACCACGTCGGCGGCGGCGCCCTGCTCGACCGGCTCAAGGCCGAGGCCGCCCGCCTCGGGATCGCCGAACGCATCGCCTGGCACGGCCCCCAGCCCCAGGATCGGGTGCTGACGCTCTACCGCCAGGCCGACCTCTTCGTGCTGGCCAGCCGGATCGCCGACGACGGCGACCGCGACGGCCTGCCCAACGTTCTGCTCGAAGCGCAAAGCCAGGGTGTCGCCTGCCTGGCGACGCGGGTCTCGGCGATCCCGGAGTTGATCGCGGGCGGCGAGACCGGCGTTCTGGTGCCGCCCGACGACGTCGCAGCGCTGGGCGCGGCCCTGGCGGCGCTGATCGGCGAGCCGGCACGGCGCGAGGCGCTCGGCCAGGCGGGGCAGGCACGGGTCGTGCAGTCGTTCGGCATGGCACGGGGGATCGAGCGGCTGGCGGACAGGCTGACCGCGACGGCACTGAGGGCCGCGACCGCTCCGGCCGGCGCAACGGCCGCGAGCCCGTCGGCCGCCTGAGGGGGCCGATGCGCGTCGCCTTCTACGCCCCGATGAAGCCGCCCGACGACCCGCGCCCCTCCGGCGACCGGCGTATGGCCGGCCTGCTCCGCGCGGCGCTCGCGCGGGCCGGCCACGACAGCGAGGTGATGAGCCGGCTGCGCAGCCGTGAGGCAAGCGGGGATCCCGCGCGCCAGGCCGCGTTGCGCGCCGCGGGAGAGACGGAGGCGGCGCGCATCCTGGCCGACCTGCGCAGCCGGCCGCCGGCCGCCCGCCCCGCCGCATGGCTGACCTATCACCTCTACTACAAGGCGCCGGACTGGATCGGCCCCGCCGTCTGCCGGGCGCTCGGTCTGCCCTATCTGGTCGCCGAGGCTTCGCTCGCCCCGAAGCGCGCCGGCGGACCCTGGGACCTCGGTCACCGGGCCGTGCTCGACGCCCTGTCGCTGGCGCGCGCCGTCGTGACCCTCAATCCGGCCGACGCCGAGTGCCTGCCCGCCGGCGTCCGGGTCGAGCCGCTCGCGCCCTTCCTCGATGCCGCGCCCTATCGGGCGGCGGCGGCCGCGCGGGCGCGTCATCGTGCGGCCCTGGCGGCGGGCCTCTCCCTCGACCTGGAGGCGCCCTGGCTGCTCGCGGTCGGCATGATGCGCCCGGGCGACAAGCTGGCCTCCTACCGTCTGCTCGCCGAGGCCCTGGCGATGCTTCCGCGCCGGCCCTGGCACCTGCTGATCGTCGGAGACGGGCCGGCGCGCCCGGAGGTCGAGGCCGCCTTCGCCGCGCTGCCGGCGGTCCGCTTGCGCTGGCTCGGCGCCCGGCCCGAGGGCGAGCTGCCCCGGCTCTACGCCGCCTGCGACCTTCTCGTCTGGCCGGCGGTGAACGAGGCCTGGGGCATGGCCCTGCTCGAGGCCCAGGCGGCCGGCCTGCCGGCCGTCGCCGGGCGTTTCGGGGGCGTGCCGGCGGTGGTGGAAGACGGCGCGAGCGGGCTGCTGACCCGGCCCGGGGACGCGGCCGCCTTCGGCGCCGCCGTCGCGGCGCTGCTGGACGATCC
>CAZDBC010000096.1:0-9138 GCA_964503295.1 uncultured Kiloniellaceae bacterium
TGCTTGATGCGCGGCAGGAAGGCCATGAACACCTCGGGATCCGGTGTCGGTTGGCCGTCCTCGGGATTGCGCGCATGCAGATGGAGGATCGCGGCGCCGGCCTCGGCGGCGTCGATCGCCTGCTCGGCGATCTGGTCCGGCGTGATCGGCAGATGTTCGCTCATGGTCGGTGTGTGCACCGAGCCGGTCACGGCGCAGGTGATGATGACCTTGCGCGACACGGCTAGAATTCCCGGCCCAGCGCAGTCAGCGCGTCGTCCAGGATCGACACAAGCTCGGCGAGCTCGTTGTCCTCCACGGTCAGCGGCGGGCAGACCATGACATGGTCGCCGCAGTGGCCGCCGCGGGTGCGCCGCCAGTAGAGAATCAGGCCGCGTTCGTAGGCCAGATCGACCAGCCGCGACGCCGCCATCCGCGCCGGCGCAAGCGGCTCCATCGTCGCCCGGTCGGCAACCAGTTCGGCCGCGAGCAGAAGGCCCTTGCCGCGAACGTCGCCGATCAGCCCGTGGCGCGCCATCAGGCCCTCCAGCCCCGCCCGCAGGCGCCCGCCCTTTTCGCCGGCGCGGGCGGGCAGGTCCCGCTCGACCACCTCGCGCAGGACGGCCAGCCCGGCGGCGCAGGCGAGTGGATTGCCGGCATAGGTATGGCCGTGAATGAAGCCGCCGGCGGCCAGCACCGGCTCGACGATCCAGGCCGGGGCGACCAGTGCGCCGAGCGGCGCATAGCCGGCCGCGAAGCCCTTGGAGAGCGCCACCAGATCGGGCATCACCGGCCAGTGCTGGGCAGCGAGAAATCGACCGGTCCGCCCTGCCCCGCTCATCACCTCGTCATAGATCAAGAGCAGCCCGTAGCGGTCGCAGATCTCGCGCACCCGCAGATAGTAGGAGTCCGGTGCGACCAGCGCACCGGTCGCGGCGCCGCCGATCGGCTCCATGATGAAGGCCAGTACCGTCTCTGGTCCCTGGCGCAGGATCTCGGCCTCGAGCATGTCGGCGTAGCGCAGGCCGCGCTGTTCCATGGTCAGCCCGTCGCGGTCGAGGTAGCAGGTCGGCGCCGGGATCTTCGGCATTTCCTGCATCATCGGCGCGAAGGGCGCGGTCATGGGGGCATAGCCGGTAACAGCGAGCGCGCCCAGGGTCCCGCCGTGATAGGACGGAAAGCGCGAAATCACCTTGTAGCGTCCGGCATGGCCGGCGGCGATGGCCCACTGGCGCGCGAGCTTGAGGCAGCTCTCGACCGCCTCCGAACCGCCCGAGACGAAGAACACCCGGTCGAGTCCGGCCGGCATCTGGCCGACCAGCTCCGACGCCAGGGTCTCGGCCGGTTCGTTCTCGAACTGCAGCCGGTAGCCGAAGGTGGCGCGCTCCATCTGCGCGCGCATGGCGGCCAGCACGCGTGGGTTGGAATGGCCAATGTTGCAAACCATGGCGCCCGAGGCGCCGTCGAGGTAGCGCCGCCCGCCGGCGTCCCACATGTAGACGCCCTCGGCCCGGTCGAGAAGCGGTCGGCGCAGGTGCGACTGATAGAACAGGTGCGACTGCTGTTGCGGCCGGGCGAGAGCGGAAGAGCCGGTGGCGGACATGATGACGATCCCTCCTCGGGGCCGCTCAGTGGAAGGTCTTGCGCAGGAAGGTGCGCGTGCGCTCGTGAGTCGGTTCGTAGAATAGCTTCTGCGGCGGTCCCTGTTCGACGATGACTCCGTCGGCCATAAAGATGACGTAGTCGGCCACCTCCGCGGCGAAGCGCAGCTCGTGAGTCACGATCATCATGGTCATGCGCTCCTTGGCGAGCTGCTTCATGACCTTGTTGACCTCCCCGACCAGCTCCGGGTCGAGCGACGAGGTCGCCTCGTCGAACAGCATCGCCTTGGGCTGCATGGCCAGGGCGCGGGCGATGGCGACCCGCTGCTTCTGTCCGCCGGACAGCTGCGCGGGATAGGCATCGACGCGGTCGAGCAGGCCGACCTTGTCGAGCAGGCCGCGGGCACGTTCCTGCGCCTGGTCGGCGGGCAGCTTCTTCACCAGCATCGGTGCCAGGGTGATGTTCTGCATGACGGTCAGGTGGTGGAACAGGTTGAAGTGCTGGAACACCATGCCGACGTCCTGGCGCACGCTGTTGATGTGCTTCTCAAACCGGCGACCGGTCAGCGGTTGGTTGACCATCCGGCCGTCGAGCCAGATCTCGCCCTGCTCGATGGTCTCGAGCTGGTTGATCGAGCGCAGCAGCGTGCTCTTGCCGGAGCCGCTAGGGCCGATCAGCGCGAGGATCTGGCCTTCCCTGACCGCCATGTCGATGCCTCGCAGCACCTCGACGTCGCCGAAGCGCTTGTGGACGTTGCGCAATTCGATCATTTGTCTGTCCTGCATTGCACCCATTCCTACCGAGTCGCCGCCGCGCGCTTCTCGATCCGCTGCAGGATCTGCTCGAAGACCATGTTCAGGACGTAGTAGATCGCCGCAGCGGCGAGATAGAATTCGAACGGGCGGAAGGTCTCGCTGATCGCGCGCTGGGCCGAAAGAGTGAGCTCCATGACGCCAATGATCGAGACCAGTGACGATTCCTTCAACAGCGCGATCATGTTGTTGCCGAGCGCCGGCGCGACGTCGCGCAGGGCCTGCGGAACGACAACGCGCCACATCGCCTGCAGATGGCCAAGGCCCAGGCTGCGTGCCGCCTCGTACTGGCCCCACTCGATCGAGACGATGCCGGCCCTGATCACGTTGGCGTTGTAGACCGCGAAGTGCAGACTGAGCGCAATGACCCCGGCCGCGAAGGCCGTGAGGTCGAGGCCGATCTGCACCAGCCCGAAATAGATCAGGTAGAGCTGGAGGAGCAGCGGCGTTCCCATGAACAGCCACATGAAAAAGCCGATCGGCAGTCGCAGACTGCGCCAGCGGCTGAGCGCCGAGACCGCGAAGACGACGCCGCAGGCGATGCTCAGCAGGCTCGACAAGGCGGTGATGATCGCGGTCGCGAGGCCGCCGGCGAGCAGGATGTCGCCGTAGTCGAGAACGACCAGCGGATTCAGACCTGGCATGGCGCCACCCTCGGCCCACGGCCCGTCCCGCTCCTGCCGCCCTCAAGTGCGCAGGACATAGCGCGCATCCAGGACTGCCACCAGCCGGGTGAAGGCGGAGACGATCAGCAGGTAGAACATGGCCGACAGGATGAACATCTCGAACGGCTGGTAGGTCGAGCTGATGAAGCGATGGGCGGTATAGGTCAGCTCGACCACGGAAATTGCCGAGACCAGCGCCGAGCCCTTGATCAGGGCGACCGCGTTGACCCCGAGCGGGCGGATCATCAGGCGCGCCGCCTGCGGCAGGATGATCCGCGTCATGGTCTGCGACCGGCTCAAGGCCAGGCAGCGGGCCGCTTCGACCTGACAGCGCTCGACGGCCACGATCGCGCCGCGGATCGACTCTGTCATGTAGGCGCCGATGTTGAGGCCGAGGCCGATGACCCCGGCCGCGAAGGGCTCGAGCTGCAGCCCGATCTGGGGTCCGCCGAAGTAGAGCAGCAGAAGCTGGACCAGACAGGGCGTGCCGCGAAAGACGCTGACATAGAATCGGCTCGGCAGGCGCAGCAGGGGATTGGGCGAAAGCTTGGCCAGCGCGGCCAGGAACCCGAGGACCAGGGCGAGCAGAATCGCCAAGGCCGAGATCTGGACGGTGACCCATGCTGCTCCGGCAAAGAAGCCGAAGACCCGCGCCATCAGCTCTATGTCCACGCCAGCACCCCGGTCGCAACGTGACGGGCCGCTTCACGCGGCCGGCGCCGTTGGCGACGCGGTCCGGCCGCGGCTGCTCGGGACGCCACGCGGCCGGACCCGTCGTTCTGATCGGCCTAGCGGATGTCCGCGCCGACCCACTCCATGGCGATCTTTTCGTAGGTGCCGTCGGCCATCATCTCGTCGAGGGCCTTCTGCATCGCCGCCTTGAGCTGCGGATTGTTCTGCCGGATCGCGATGCCGACGTCGACGTTGCCGCCTTCCAGTCCAGGCAGGTCCATCTGGCGGATCGGCTTGCCGCTCTTGGTGATCGCCACTTGGCCGGGGATCGAATCGATGACGATGGCATCGATGCGTCCGTTCTCCAGCTCCAGCAGCAGCTCAGGCAGGCCCTTGTAGGTCTTGATGTCCCAGCCGCCCTGCTCGCGCACCCACTTCTCGTGGGTTTCGCCGAGGGTGACGCCGATGGTCTTGCCCTTGAGGTCCTCCAGCGTGGCAAAATCGTCGTCCTTGCGCACGAAGACGGCGCGGCCGGCCCGGTAGTATGGTCCGACGAAGTCGATGACCTCCTGGCGCTGGGGCGTGATCGACATGCTGCCGACGATGGTGTCGTACTTGCTCGCCAGCAGGCCGGCGATGATGCCGTCCCAGGCGGTGGTCACGATCACCGGCTCGACGCCCATGCGGCGCGCGATTTCGCTGCCGATGGCGACATCGAAACCGACCACCTCGTTCTTGTCGTTGACCATGCTGAACGGCGGATAGGCGCCGCTCAGGGCGATGCGCAGCTCGCCCTCGTTCCTGACCGCTTCGAGATCGTCGGCAACCGCCGTCGAGACGGTGAAGGCCGCCAGCATGCAGGCAGCGACTGCCGGCAGGAAAGTTCGCTTGTTCATCGGTTCCTCCTGTTCGTCGGGCATCCAGCCCTGGCCCCGGGACGGGCCGGTTCTTTGTGATGGCCAGCGGCGGCGCCGGCCATGCCCTGGCGGGCCGCGCACGACGCGCCGCGCGCCGCCAGGAAAGCGCCGCGACCATCTGACAAGCGGCCTGGACATAGCGCAAATACATAATCACTATGCGGAACATAGCCGTCCGCTATGTCGGGTCCGGAAGAAAAGGCCATGAGCAGACCGACATCCGATGCCGCCCGGCGCCGCTTCGACTGGAATCTGCTGCACAGCTTCCTGGTGATCGTGGAGGAACGCTCGATTACCCGTGCGGCACAACGCCTGCTGATGCAGCAGCCCTCGCTCAGCAACGCCCTGAAACGCCTCGAGGAGCAGCTCGGCTGCACCCTGATCCGGCGCGGCGGCGGACAGTTCGCGCTGACGCCGCAGGGCCAGCGCCTCTACCGCGAATGCCAGGACATCTGCGGCACGCTGGGCGGCATCGAGAGCCTGCTGACGGCCAGCGATCAGGAGATCGTCGGCCACCTCCGCTTGTTCATGGCCAGCCATGTCGTGTTCCCGCCCTTCGACAGCAGCTTCGCGCGCTTTCACGAAGCGCACCCCCGGGTCACCTTCGAGATCGAGATCACCAGCAGCGTGCTGGTGACCGAGGCCGTCCTGTCGAAGAAGGCCAGCTTCGGAATCTGCCTGGTGCACCAGCCGCACCCACGCCTGAGCTACCGGCGGCTGTTCCGCGAGCACTTCGGCTTCTTCGCCGGTCCGCGCCACCGCCTGTTCGGCCGCGGCGGCCTGACGGTCGAGGACCTGCGCGGCGAGAACTTCGTCTCCTTCAACACCGACCGGCTCAGCGACGCCCTGCGCCCGGTTGCCATCCTGCGCGCGACCCGGGCCCTGGAGGGCCAGCTGGTCGGCAAGTCGACCCATCTGGAGGAGGTGCGCCGCATGATTATCGCCGGTCTCGGCATCGGGCCGCTGCCGATACATGCGGTCGAGCGCGACGTGCGCGACGGACTGCTCTGGCGTCTGCCGCCCTACGAGGACCCGCCGGCCGTCGACATCTATCTGGTGACCAACCCGCGCACCCACCTGAGCGAGGCCGAGCAGCTGTTTCTCGACCTGCTGACCGCGCAGTTGCCGGCTGCACCCGACGGGCACTTCGTCTACCCTAAAGATTGGGCCATGGCGGTATAGAATTCGGGCGGTCGCCCGGATCGGCTCAGCGGTTCAGCCACCAGAAGATGAGGCTGAGCACCAGGCTGACCAGGATCGAGGTCGTGATCGGCAGGTAAAAGCGGAAGTCGTCGCGCTCGATGACGATGTCGCCGGGCAGCCGCCCGAGGCCCAGTTTGCCGAGCCAGGGCCAGAGCAGGCCGACGACGACGAGCACGACGCCGATGGTGATCAGAGTGCGGCTCATGTCGCGTTTCCGGCCTTTTCGAACGGCACTGCGGATTCGAGTCGAGATTTAGTGAAGCCTGGGGCCGGCGCAACGCTCTGCGTCGGCCAAAGCCGGCCAGGCGCGAAGAGCGCACTACTCGTCGAGGCGCGCGCCGTCCGCGTTCAACAGGCTGCGGATCTCCTCGCCGCTCAGCTCGGCCGGCAGGCGTCGGGAGCGCAACGCTTCGGCCGCCGCCAGGCCGGCGGCCTGGCCGTAGCCGAAGCACTGAGCGGTCACCCGGGCCGAGGCCAGGGCCTCGTGCTCGGCGCTGAGGCAGCGCCCGGCGACCAGAAGGTTGTCGCCGCGCGCCGGCAGAAGCGCGCCGTAGGGCACCTCGTAGAAGTCCTCGAGCAGCCATTCCAGCTTGGGCCGCTCGCCGGCGTGCAGCTCGATCGGCCAGGGCGAGCGCACCACCCCGTCGGGACGCTTGCGCCGCGCCAGCACATCCTCGTTGGTGAGACGCGCACGCCCGACCACCGAGCGGCTCTGGCGGATGCCTGCCTGAACGCCGGTATCGACCACGAAGGCGCCCTCGCAGCCGGGGATATGGTTGCGCAGGAAGCGGGCGTACTCGCGCACCTGCAGCCGGCCGGCGAACTCGGCCTCGGTCAGGTCTTTGGTGTCTCCGGCGTAGAGATCGCGGCCGTCGCGCCCCATGACCCGGGTCGCGTTGCACAGCAGCTCGTTGGGCCGCGGCGTGGGAAAGAGCCAGATCTTGGCGCGCGGAAGATCGTAGGCGCCGCTCGCATTGGCTTCGACCAGCAGGCGCGAGACCTCGGGCGAGCAGATGGTGTCGGGGCCCCAGTAGGCGAGGAAGCGCCCGATGTCGACGTTGCCCAGGCGAAAGATCATGGTCGGGTTCTGCACCCGGCCCTCGTCGCCGATGCTGTAGTCCCAGCCGGCCCGGAACACGACGTCGGCGTCGCCGCTGGCGTCGATCACCTGGCGGGCCTCGACCACGCCGCGGCCCGACTTGCCCTCGACCGCGAGGCCGCGGAGGCTTTCGCCCTCCATCACCACGCCGACGACAAGCGTGTGATAGAGCACGCGCACGCCGGCGTCGGTCAGGAAGCCGTCGGCGACCTCGCGCCAGACCAGGGGATCGTGGGTCACGGTCCAGGTCTTGCCGTAGCGCTGCGGCGCGGTGATACCGCCGGCCGCCGCCATGGCCGCGCGAAAGCGCTCGGTGAAGCCGAACACCACCTGGGCCGGCGCGTTCTTGAGGCTGTCGGAGGCCAGGTACATGCCGCAGATGGTGCCCGACATGCCCGCCACCGCGTTGCCGCCGCAAAAGCCGTAGCGCTCGATGAGCAGAACGCGGCAGCCCTGGCGCGCCGCGGTCTCTGCCGCGGCGACGCCGGCCGCACCGCCGCCGACCACCGCGACATCGACCTCGGCGATCACCGGAAGGCCGTGGTCGGGCGTCAGAATCTGTCGTGCGGCCCAGTCGGTCATGGCACCCCTTCTGCGGCCGCCCGGCGCGGTCAGTCGCGCAGGCGATCCGCCGCGCGCCATGCTAGTCGAACCGCAGGCCGGCTGTCCAAGTCGCAGCTGCTCAAATACGCCCGCTGATCAGGATACGTCGGGCATCGCCGAGGAACCGCAGACCGTAAAAGACCGCGCCCGCCCCGAGCAGGACGAGTCCCAGCAGCTTGACCGCAGCTCCGGTTACGATGGCAAGCGGCGTCTCGTTTGCAACCATGGTCGCGAGTTGCTGCTCCACGCGCTCGACCGCGGCACGATCCGAATCGCCTGGCCCGTCCATCCAGTGCCGCACCGCGTCGCGGATCTCTCTGCGCTCGAGCCCCGCGTCATAGCGCGTCGCAAGCGCGCTCAGCAGCGTGGCGATACCGCGATCCACTTCCCCACGCATGTACAGGAACAGATAGGCCTGCAGCAGGCCGCTCGATAGATCGCTGCCATCGAACAGGCGGCCGATCTGGCGCGCGACCAGGCGCGGATTGTCGCCTGACTCGCCGGCTGCAGCTGCGGCAAGGGCCGCCCGCGCCTGATCCGGATCGGGCGCGGTCGCAACCAGCCACGCCGACAGCGGCTCGTCCAGCGAAGCTGCTTCGGCCTCACCTTTGGCAACGGCAATCGCAAGATCGACAAGTTCGACCGTCGTCGCGCGCAGTTCGAGTGCCCGTGCAGCACCCGCCACGCTTTGGATCATGCCATGCACCGAGAGCACGACGACCACGGCCATGAGCATTGCGACCAGACCATAAAGCGCCGCCGAGAGTCGCGGCAGGGAAACTTGGCGAGCCGTGTCGGCCACAGCCTCAATCCTTGCCGCGCAGCTCATCGAGAATCCGGCGGGCCACATCGACGCGAATTGTGCCCTCCGCCTTCATGCGCTCGGCCACCGCCTCAATCTGGTCGCCCTCGGCTCCCGCCATGGCGGCGATGTTCTTCGCGTGCAGTGACATGTGCCCCTTCTGAACCCCGGTCGTCGCCAGGACACGCAGCGCGGCAAAGTTCTGGGCCAGCCCGACCGCGACGATCGTCCTTGCAAGCTCCTCGGCGGTTTCGACGCCCAGGATGCGCAGCATGGCCTGCGCGGTCGGATGCATGCGCGTGGCGCCGCCGACCAGGCCGACGGCCAAAGGCATCTCGAGCACGCCGACAAGGTTGCCGTCGGCATCGCGTTCCCAGCGGCTGAGGCTGCGATAGCGGCCGTGGCGGGCGGCATAGGCATGCGCGCCGGCCTCGATCGCCCGCGTGTCGTTGCCGGTGGCGAGAACCACCGCCGTCACGCCGTTCATGATGCCTTTGTTGTGGGTCGCGGCCCGGTAAGGGTCGGAATCGGCGAAGCGAAAGGCCGACAGCATGCCGTCGCGCACAGTCTCCCCGCCTATGTCGTCCAGGTGCCAGACAGCGCGTGCCCGCGCGAGACGCCGGTCGGCGAGATTCGAGAGAATGCGCAGCAGCACCCGGCCGCCGGTCCATTCGGCAATCCGCGGCCCGACCGCCTCGGCCATGGAGTTCACCGCGTTGGCGCCCATGGCGTCGCGGGTGTCGACGATCAGATGGGTGATGACCATCGCGCCTTCGTTGGTCTC
>CAZDBC010000097.1:0-8645 GCA_964503295.1 uncultured Kiloniellaceae bacterium
CGACAGGAATCGGAGGCGTTCGAGCAGTGGATGACTGACGTTGGTCGCCTCTTCCAGGACCCGCTCGTTGAAGTCGAGCCACGACAGTTCGCGGTTGATGAAGCGCGCCGGCGAGTCGATCGTAATGGCATCGATCTCCGCGGCCGTCCTCGGTATCCGCTGCGGCATCTCGGCTTTGACGGACGCGGCTTCCTCCACGATTGCTATCCTTTGTTCCAGAAAAAGGTTCGGGCTTCCCGGTGAGCCGCACCCTAGGCAGGGCACATGAAATTTTTATGACGCTTCGCCCGCATCCGACCTTCGACGGCAAGGCAAGAACCAGAGTGAACGGCCGAGAGGTTCGTTTCAGGCAGCTACAGCGCCCTTCCAAGAGGACACCGCCATGAAGACCCTCTATCTCCTGCGTCACGCCAAGTCGGACTGGAGCATTTCCAGTCTGGACGATTTCGACCGACCGCTCAACAAGCGAGGCCGGCGCGCCGCACCGATGATCGGGGCGGTTCTGCAGGAGCGCGGATGGCTGCCCGACATTGTGCTTTGTTCGTCCGCGTGCAGGGCGCAGGAGACCTGGGACCTGGCGGCCGCCCGCCTGGACCGGCCGCCTCCCCTCAAGCTTTTGAAAAGTCTTTATCTCGCATCGCCGAGCCGGATCCTCTCGGCCCTGTCGAGCCTGCCCGACGATGTCGGCTCCGCCCTCGTCGTCGGACACAATCCGGGCCTGCAACACCTGGCTCGCCGGCTTGCCGATTCCCGTTCGAACGCGCGCGCCCGTCAGGCTCTCGAGGAGAAGTATCCGACCGGCGCGCTGGCCGTCGTCGCGCTCGACCTCGAGCGCTGGAGAGGCATCCTTGAGGCGCCAGCGCGGCTGTCGGAGTTCGTCCGTCCGCGCGACCTGGAGTCCTGACTCCAGGCCTTCAGAGAGTACCCGGATAGGCCCCGCCGTCGATCAGCAGGTTCTGCCCCGTGATATAGCCGGCGCGCGCCCCGCACAGAAAGGCGCAGGCGTCCCCAAACTCGGCCGGATCGCCGAAACGCCCAGCCGGATTGCTCTCCGCGCGTGCCCGCGCCATCTCATCGACCGAGCGGCCCGCCGACTTCGCGGCCGCCGCGAGGTTGGCGCGCAGACGGTCGGTCTCGAAGGGGCCGGGCAGCAGGTTGTTGACGGTCACATTGTGGCGGACAGTCGAGCGCGCGAGCCCGGCGACGAAGCCGGTCAGGCCGGCGCGCGCTCCGTTCGACAGGCCAAGGCTCTGGATCGGCGCCTTAACCGCAGCGGAGGTGATGTTGACGATGCGTCCGAAGCGTCGCCCGATCATGCCGTCGACGGTCGCCTTTATCAGCTCGATCGGGGTCAGCATGTTGGCGTCGATCGCCTTGATCCAATCCTCGCGCGACCAGTCGCGAAAGTCGCCGGGCGGCGGGCCGGCCGCATTGGTCACCAGGATGTCCGGCTCGGGACAGGCGGCGAGCGCGGCCGCGCGTCCCTCGGCGGTCGTAATGTCGGCGGCGACGGCCGTCACCCGACTGCCCGACAGCGAACGGATCTCCTCCGCCGCCGCCTCGAGCGGTTCGGGCGTGCGGGCCACGATCGTCACCTCGACGCCCTCGCGCGCGAGGGACAGTGCACAGGCCCTGCCGAGCCCCTTGCTGGCGGCGCAGACGATCGCGCGCCGGCCGGCGATTCCCAGATCCATGATTGCCTCTCCTGTCAGTCTCCACCGTGCTGGCCGTGCCCGGCCTGCTCTCGGGCCAATACCTCGCGGACCAGGGGCAGCCTGACTTCGCGGCGGGCGGCCATCGCCTCGCTGTCCACCGCCGCGACCAGCCGCAGCGCGGCATCGAGAGAGCGTTCCATGCGGTTGACTAGGTACTGAATGACCCTCGGGCCGACCTTCAACTGCCGATCGTGGAAGAGCTTGGTCAGCACCTGGGTGAGCAGGACCTCGTCCGGCGGCTCGATTGCGACGGCCGGAACCGTGGCCAGCCGCGACCGGAGGTCCGGCAGTTGAACGGGCCAGCGGTTCGGCGGCGCGCTCGCCGTCAGAAGCAGCGATCCGTCGCGCTCGTCAAGCATGTTCAAGAGGTGCAGGAGTTTCCGCTGCAAAGCCGGCTGCCGAAGGAAGGTCAGATCGTCGATCTCGCAACAGACTGCCGTGGCCGGCCCGAGCAGATCGAACGGCTCGGCTTCGGCAAGCAGAGCCGGCGCGACAGCGAGCGCTCCGCTCGCCTGCCGCCAGATGGCGCAGAGGTGCGATTTGCCGCAAGCTGCCGGCCCGTGAAGCGCTAGGCGCCCGCCCGGCCAGTCCGGCCAGCGCTCGATCCAGTCGACGGCCACGCGGTTGCTTTCGCTGATCGCCAGATCTTCCCGGCCATGCCCGGATCGCAGGCCGAGATCCAGACTCAGTTGACCCCTTCCGGTCATGGCTCCGACCCGCCCGGATCGCCCTCGCCGCGGCCGAGGAAGTAGCCGCTTTCCTTGTACCTGC
Organism: uncultured Kiloniellaceae bacterium; assembly: GCA_964503295.1. Taxonomy (GTDB): domain Bacteria; phylum Pseudomonadota; class Alphaproteobacteria; order Kiloniellales; family Kiloniellaceae; genus CAZDBC01. The sequence continues at coordinate 2,487 of CAZDBC010000097.1, forward strand.
TGACCGCAAATCGCACGCCCACGCCGATCACCGCGGCGACCGGGAGGGCAAGGAGGATGCCCACGAAGCCGAACAGCGCGCCGCCGGCCATGAGGGCGAAGATGACCCAGACGGGATGAAGGCCGACGTTGCCGCCGACCAGCCGGGGTGTGAGGAAATTGCCCTCGACGAACTGACCGAACAGGAAGATAGCCGCGGCGATCGCCGGCTGGAGAAGGCTGTCGAACTGAAACAGCGCGAAGCCGACCGAGAGCAACAGGCCGATCGTCGCCCCGACATAGGGCACGATCGTGAGGACGCCCGCCACGAGGCCGATGACCAGTCCGAAGTTCAGCCCCAGGATCGAAAGGCCGATGGCATAGAACAGCCCGAGGATGAGGCAGACCATGGCCTGGCCGCGCAGGAACCCGGCCAGCGTGCGGTCGACCTGGCGGGCCAGATCGCGAATGGTGTCGGCGTGCTCGCGCGGCAGCAGTCTGTCGATCTTGGCGACCGCCGCATCCCAGTCGCGCAGCAGGTAGAAGGCGACGATGGGCGTGAGGACCAGGAGCGAGACCGTGTTGGCCAGGGCCACGCCGCTCGAGAGCACGCCGCCCAGAACCGAAGTCACCCAGGAAACGACGTTTTCGCTCGAACCGGCCAGAGCGCTCTTGATGTCGTCGATAACCTGCGGTTCGATCAGCATGCGCAACCGGTCCAGCAGCCCGGCAATCAGGCCGCGCAGGGCATCGATGTAGCCCGGCAGGCTCTCGACCAGCTTGCCGACCTGGCTGATCAGGGCCGGAATCAGAAGCAGGAGAACGAAAACCAGCAGCAGCAGAAAGGCGACCGTCACTATGGACGTGGCGAGCGTGCGCGAGAGGCCTCGCGCCTCCAGACGGTCGCAGAGGGGATCGAACAGATAGGCGATCGCCGCGCCGGCGACGAACGGCAGCAGCACGCCGCGCAGCAGGTAGATCAGGATCACCGCAAGCGCTAGCCCGATCAGCCAGAAGCGCAGCTGCCGTTCCCCGCTCATCCGTTCCGCCTGCCGCCGGCCGTCGTCCGGTGTCGGCTAATCCGCAAGGTCGGGCTCCGACTCGGGCGCGCCGGCGGGCAACTGCTGCGCCCCGGAGGTCGGCGCGGCCGGCGACGCCTGTTCCGGCGCCGGCTGCGCGGGCACGCCTGTATCGGGCGCGGTGGCGGATGGCGCCAGCGGCGCGCGCGGCCGCAGGTCCCATTCGCTTCCGGCCGTAAGCGCGAGGGTAAGGTCGCGCTGAGCCAACGCCCGTCCGAGCTGCGCCTCGCTGCCGAGGAAGTGCAGGTTTAACCGCGCCGAGTCGCGACGCAGGCTGCGCAGTTCGACGCGTTGAATGGTCGGCGTCTGGCGCAGCCGGCGCTGGATCGCAGCCCACTCGTTCAAACCTGAGATGGGCACGGTCACGGCAATCTGGCGCGGCGCTCCGTAGCGTACCTGGTTCTCCCTCTTCCAGGCCTCCTGAAGGCGGTCGTCAATGACGGCAGCCGCCCGCGCCAGCAGAGCCTCGAGGGTCTCGTCTTCCTCCAGCCGGTAGCTCTCGCGACCGGCGGCCGGGAGATCGCGGAGCGCAAAGGCACGACTCTCGACCGTCAAGGTCGCATCCCCGGCGGCCGGGTCGCCGCTCAACGTTGCCTCCGACACGATCACGCCATCGGCCTGGTAACGGGTCTCCAGTTGCTGGAGTGGCGCTGGCGTGAGCGCAGCCGCCGTTTCGGCGTCGATGACGGCGATGTCCTGCAGGTCGCCGAGCGGTGTCAGAATAGGAACCAGTCCGTCGTCCCGGCGTGCCGACCAGTGCTCGCGCCAGGGGTTGGGGTCGTCCCACAGGTGCCGCTCGCCGTCTTCCGCCCAAACGGCCAGAAGCAGGGCCGGCTTGCGGCGAGTCTCAACGAAAGGCACGCCGCTGCGCGCGAGGAGATCGCGAATCTGTCCGGGCTGGAAGCTGAAGGTCAGATTGGCCAGATAGCGCACATCGGAGGTTCGCTCGTCGGCGACGCGGAAGCCCTGGACGTAGTCGAGCAGTTCGCGGTACCCGAGCTGCGGAGCCGCGGACAGGCTGGTTCGGGGGACCAGACGCTCCAGAAGTTGGCGGTAGGCTCTGACGTGCCCTTCGGCGACCGCCTTCTCTCGGGCCTCCGCAGCCGACTCGCCGGTCGCGTCGACCGCGACGTCGCGCACCGTGAAAATGTCCTGTGCGAGCGCGATGGCCGAACTTGCAGCCACGAGAGCAAGCGCGCCCAACACCGCGGGCAGCACCGACGCGCAAACCCGCCGGACAGCACCCAGCCGGCCCGGAATCCGCATTGCAAAGCCCCTTTGATCCAGTATTTTCGCTCGCGCGGAACCGCCGCCCTTCATAAACCATGTGGCCGGAGGACGCCATAACCAGCCGCCCGCCCCTCAGCTACCGGGACGCCGGCGTCGACATCGATGCCGGCGACGCGCTGGTCCAGGCGATCAAGCCGCTTGCCGCCGCGACCAGGCGACCGGGCGCATTGGGCGGTCTGGGCGGTTTCGGCGGCCTGTTCGACCTCAAGGCGGCCGGATTCCACGATCCCATCCTGGTGGCCACGAACGACGGGGTGGGCACCAAGCTGAAGGTCGCCATTGCCAGCGGCCGGCACGACACCATCGGCGTCGACCTCGTTGCCATGTGCGTGAACGATCTGGTCGTCCAGGGCGCCGAGCCCTTGCTTTTCCTCGACTATTACGCCACCGGGCGGCTCGACGTCGAGGTGGCCTCGGCCATCATTGCGGGGATCGCCGAGGGCTGCAGGGTCGCGGGATGCGTTCTGAGCGGCGGGGAGACCGCCGAGATGCCGGGGCTCTATGCCGAGGGCGACTACGATCTCGCCGGCTTCGCGCTTGGCGCCGCCGAGCGCGACGAACTGCTCGATGGGCGCGCTGTCTCGGTCGGAGATCTCGTGCTCGGCCTGGCATCCGACGGCCTGCATTCGAACGGCTTTTCGCTGGTGCGCAAGCTGATCGCAGAGGCCGGCCTTGCTCTCGACGCGTCGGCTCCCTTCGAGCCCGAGCGAACGCTGGGCGAAGCCCTTCTGGTGCCGACCCGCATCTACGCGAAAGCCTGCCTGGCCGCGCTGCGCGCCGCCGGTGCCAACCGTGGTCTGCGCGCGCTGGCTCACATCACCGGCGGCGGCCTCGTCGAGAATCTGCCCCGGGTCCTTCCCGCCGGCACCGCTGCCGAACTCGACCGACGAGGCTGGCCCCAGCCTGCGGTCTTCACCTGGCTGGCCGAAAGCGGGAGGATCGCGGAAAGCGAGATGCTGCGCACCTTCAACTGCGGCATCGGCATGGCCGCCATTGTCGCCCCGGCCGAGGCACGCCTGGTCAGCGAAGCCTTCGCGGCAGCGGGAGAGCAGGTCTACCAGATCGGCGAGATCGTCGCGCGGGATCCGGGCGAACCGCCGGTTCGCTTTCGCGGGAGCGCGCCGTCGTGACGCGCGCGCGGACCGCGGTCGTGATTTCGGGGCGCGGCAGCAATCTCCAGGCCCTGCTGGACGCCGCCGCGGCCCCGGACTATCCGGCCGAGATCGTGCTGGTGGTCAGCAACGTGCCCGGCGCCCACGGGCTGCGACGCGCCGAGGCCGCCGGGGTGCCGACGCGGGTCGTGGACCACCGGGAGTTTGCCGACCGTACGGCTTTCGAAACGGCCCTGACGGCCGCCATGGAAGCGGCCGGCGTCGATCTGGTCTGTCACGCCGGCTTCATGCGGATCGTGACCGCCGGATACGTCGAGCGCTGGTTCGACCGGCTGATCAACATCCATCCCTCGCTGCTGCCGGCCTTTCCCGGGCTGCGGACCCATGCCCGCGCCCTGGCGGCGGGGGTGCGCCTGCACGGCTGCACGGTGCATTTCGTGCGCGCGGCGGTCGACGACGGGCCGATCATCGGCCAGGCGGCCGTGCCCGTCCTTCCGGACGACGACGAGAAGCGTCTGGCGGCGCGCGTTCTGGCCGCCGAGCACCGGCTCTATCCGGCCTGCCTGCGTCTCGTCGCCGAGGGCCGGGCGCGCGTCGCAGGCGAGATCGTCCGGTTCGAAGGCGAGGCACGGCCCGGCGGCGCGGTGCTCTACAATCCTCAGCCGACCGAAGCCGCGGAGGACAATCAGGCCGGCCAACAGGGCGGGCTGGACTTGCCCGCCTGGCAGCATCTGGATAAATAGGGGCCGCGATGGCAGGTAAGAGCGACAAGCCAGAGCAAGCGACGGCCTCGGGGGCCGGGGAGAATCAAAGCAAAATGGCCGACAGCGAACTGGAACGGCGCCTTCTGACCGAACATCGGCGCACTTGGCATGCCTTCGTGCGACTCATCACCTTCTCGGCCGTCGGCACGGCGCTGGTCTTGGCCCTGATGGCGATCTTTCTGCTCTAACGCGCCCACGCTCGGCGGGGCGCTAACGGTCCGCGCCGACGCTCGGCCTGGGCTCGCCCCAAGCCGCAGTTACGCTCAGCCCACGATCTCCGCGTCAGTAAAGAAGAAGGCGATTTCCTGGGCCGCGTTCTCGGGAGAATCGGAGCCGTGCACGGAGTTGGCCTCGATGGATTCGGCGAACTGGGCGCGGATCGTCCCCGGCGCGGCGTCCTTGGGATTGGTGGCGCCCATGATCTCGCGATTCCTGGCCACGGCGTTCTCGCCCTCCAGCACCTGAACCACCACCGGACCCGACGTCATGAAGCTGCAGAGGTCGTCGAAGAAAGGCCTGTCCTTGTGGACCGCATAAAACCCCTCCGCCTGCGCCCGGCTCATGCGGATCCGCTTTTGGGCGACGACCCGAAGGCCGCCTTCCTCCAGGCAGGTAATGATCTTTCCGGTGATGTTGCGCCGGGTGGCGTCCGGCTTGATGATCGACAAGGTCCGTTCGATGGCCATTCCGCTGGCTCCCCTCTCTATGCTGCCCGCGCAACCGACGCCGGCCGGGCTCCCCGCCAGGCTCCGCACCTCTGGCGAGGCGCCGGCCTTATAGCGGCGCCCTTGCCCGGCGGCAAGCGCGCGCCGCAGGCGCGGCGGGCGCCCTGGGGCTGCCAAGCGGGCCGGCGCGTGCTATGAGCCTGCCGCCATGCTCCACATCAACGACCTGACCTACCGGATCCAGGGCGAGCCCTTGTTCGAACAGGCCACCGTGGCCGTCAACAAGGGCGAGCGGGCAGGCCTTGTCGGGCGCAACGGTGCCGGCAAGTCGACCTTGCTCAAGCTGATCGCCGGGGAGCTGCAGCCCGACAGCGGCAGCATCTCGCTGCCGCGGGCGCTGCGCCTCGGAATGGTGGCCCAGGAAGCGCCGAACGGCCCGACCAGCCTGATCGACACGGTCCTCGCCGCCGATCGCGAGCGCAGTGCCCTGCTCGCCGAAGCCGCCGGCTGCCGCGACCCCGCGCGCATCGCCGAACTGCATGAACGCCTCGCCATGATCGGCGCCGACTCCGCCCCGGCCCGCGCGGCGCGCATCCTGGCCGGCCTCGGATTCGACGAAGCGGCCCAACAGCGTCCCTGCGCCGACTTCTCGGGCGGCTGGCGCATGCGCGTCGCCCTCGCCGCCCTGCTGTTCACCGCGCCCGATCTGCTGCTGCTGGACGAGCCGACCAACCACCTCGATCTCGAGGCCAGCCTTTGGCTGGAGTCCTTTCTGAAGGGCTACCCCGGCACCCTGATCCTGGTCTCCCACGACCGCGACCTGCTGAACCGGGTGGTCGAGCGGATCATCCACCTGGAGAACCGCAAGCTGGTCGCCTACAGCGGCAACTACGACCGCTTCGAACGGACCCGTCGCGAGCGCCTGGAGCACCAGGCCGCGCTGCAGGCCAAGCAGGAGGCGGAGCGGCAGCGGATACAGGCCTTCGTCGACCGCTTCCGCTACAAGGCGAGCAAGGCCCGCCAGGCCCAATCCAGACTGAAGGCGCTGGCGCGCATGGAGCCGATCGCGAGTGTGATCGAAGACCGCAGCGTCGCCATCGCCTTTCCCCAACCCGAGCAGCTTGCCCCGCCGATCCTGCGCCTGGAGGACGTGAGCGTCGGCTACGACGCCGGCCGGCCGGTGCTGCGCGGACTCAACCTGCGCCTCGACATGGACGACCGCATCGCCCTTCTCGGCGCCCACGGCAACGGCAAATCGACTCTGGCGCGCC
>CAZDBC010000097.1:8655-9081 GCA_964503295.1 uncultured Kiloniellaceae bacterium
TACGGCAAGAAGGGAGCCGAGATCGTCCAGCGCAACTTCGCCGCGGTGGACATGGTGCTCGCCGGCCGGCTGGAGCCGCAGTCCGGCCGCGTGGTTCGCTCCAACAAGCTGCGCATCGGCTACTTCTCGCAGGACCAGGGCGAGGAGCTGGACCTCGCGGCAACGCCACTCGCCCTGCTCGCACGCCTGCAGCCGACGGCGAACGAAACCAGGCTGCGCGCCCAACTGGGGCGCTTTGGCTTCGGGGTTGAGCGGGCCGATGTCGAGGTCGGCAAGCTTTCCGGGGGCGAGAAGGCGCGCCTTCTGCTCGCCCTGATGAGCCGCGACGCGCCTCACTTGCTGCTTCTCGACGAACCGACCAACCATCTTGACGTCGACGCCCGCCAGGCACTGATCGAGGCGATTGGCGAATTCAAGGGCGCGGTC
>CAZDBC010000098.1:0-9062 GCA_964503295.1 uncultured Kiloniellaceae bacterium
CCAAAGCCTGAAGTCGCTCGGTACGACGGCTCAGGGCCTGCTGGAGGAGGTTGGAATCGCTCCGACCGCGCGGGCCGAGACGCTGTCCGTGGCGGACTATTGCGCCCTCACCCGCGGGCTCGCCGCCCGGCGTCGGGAGCCAAAGCGATAGGTCTTGCGAAGGCCTTCGGAAGGAGGCCCAGGAGCCGTATCAGGGCCTCGGCGCCTCGCGCAGCCGCTTGACGAAATCGACGAGGCCGATCTGCCGTTCGCGCCGCAGGCGCTCGCAGCGCAGGATCGACTGCACGTCGGCCAGGCTGGGCTCGATGGCACGGTTGACAATAACGTAGTCGTACTCCTGCCAATGGCTCATTTCGTCCGCGGCTTTGGCCATTCGGGTGCGCACGACCTCGGCGCTGTCCTGCGCACGGGCGTGCAGGCGCCGGGAGAGCTCCTCGATCGACGGCGGAAGGATGAAGACGCGCACCAGGTCCGAGCGTGCCCGCTCCGTAATCTGCTGCGTCCCCTGCCAGTCGATGTCGAACAGGACGTCCCGCCCCGCGGCCAGCGCACGTTCCACCGGCGCCCGCGGCGTCCCGTACCGATGGCCGAACACGACTGCATGCTCGAGCAGTTCGCCCCCGTCCGCCATCTGCTGAAAGCGCTCGGGCGCCACGAAGCGATAGTCGCGGCCGTCCACCTCGGTCGGACGCGGCGGCCGGGTCGTCACCGAGATCGACAGCTGGAGTTCCGGTTCGCGCTCCAGGAGCAGGCGCGAGATGGTGGTCTTGCCGGCGCCCGAGGGCGACGACAGCACGAGCATCAGTCCGCGCCGTTTGATCTCCGGCCCCCCCATAAACGTTCGATGCCCCCGGTAGTCGCCCGTCTACTCGATGTTCTGAACCTGCTCGCGCAGGCGGTCGATGACCGCCTTCAGTTCCAGTCCCGTACGCGTCAGGTCCGTGTCGGACGACTTCGCGCAAAGGGTGTTGGTTTCGCGATTGAATTCCTGACACAGGAAGTCGAGCCGGCGGCCTATCGCACCGCCTTCGGCGAGCATCTCGCGCGCCGCCTCGACATGGGCGCGCAAACGGTCCAGCTCTTCGCGGACATCCGACTTGGTCACCAGCAAGGCGACCTCCTGGGCCAGGCGCTCCTCCGGCAGGCCGGGCGAAACCGCAAGGACCTCGTCGATCTGGCTGCGTAAGCGGGCCCGCAAGGCGTCCGGCTGGGCCGCGGCCAGGGCCGCGGCCTGTTCGGTCAGCCGCGCGATCTCGTAGAGGTGATCGGCGATGATCTGGCCAAGTCGGCTGCCCTCGCCGCGCCGCGCAGCGAGCAACTCCTCGAGCGCCAGCTCGAGATCCTTTTCAAGCCGTCGGCGGCGCTCCGCCTGCGCGGCCTCGTCTTCCTCCTCCTCGACCACCTCAAGCACGCCGCGCACCGCGAGCAGGCCATCGACGCGGGGCGGGGCGGCATCGAGATCGCGCCGGATCTCTTCGACCGTCGCCTTGAGTTGCGCCAAAAGCTCGCGATTGACCTGAAGCGTTACGGGTGCCTCGCCGCGCTGCAAGATCAGGGAAACCTGAAGGTTGCCGCGCTGGCAGGCGGCCCCGATGAGACGGCGGGCGATCGCTTCGAGGTCCTCGAAGCCGGCCGGCAGGCGCATGCGCAGATCGAGGCTGCGGCCATTGACGCTCTTGAGTTCCCAGGTCCAGGCCATGCGCGCATCGCCGCCGGCGCGGCGGGCAAAGCCGGTCATGCTCGCCAGAGGCGAAGCAGGGGTCGGAGCGGGCTTTGGCGGCTGGTTGCTCAAGGGAGATCCGGCGCTAAACAAGGTCGAGCTCGACGAGCCGCGGCGGGTGCGGCCCAGCCCGGCGAACCGCTCTCTCGCCGCCGGGTGACTAGCTGTCTTATATACAGGCGTTCCGCACGCAACAAGGCAACGGCCGGCGACATCCCAACTGCCCGGAAGCGATCATGGTCCGATCCCGCTTCGACTCCATTCTCATCACCGGCGCCTCCAGCGGCATCGGCGCGGCCCTGGCCCGGCAATGGGCGGTCCCGGGCAATCGGCTGGCCTTGACCGGGCGCAACGCCGCGCGACTCGACGAGGTTGCGGCCGCCTGTCGGGCCCGCGGCGCCGAGGTCGCGGTGCAGGCGCTCGACGTCTCCGACGCGCCGCGCATGGCCGACTGGCTGCGCGGCCAGGATGCGGTCCGATCGATCGACCTCGTGGTCGCCAACGCGGGAATCTCGGCGGGCACCGGCGAAGCGGGCGAAACCGCCGCGCAGACCCGGGCCATCTTCCGCGTCAACCTGGATGGCGTGCTGAACACGGTACTGCCCGCCGTCGAGGTCATGGCGCCACGCGGGCGCGGACAGATCGGGCTCATGGCTTCGCTGGCCGGTTTCCGCGGCTTTCCCGGAGCCCCGGCCTATTGTGCATCCAAAGCCGCCGTTCGCGTCTGGGGCGAGGCCCTGCGCGGCGGCCTCGCCGGCCAGGGAATCGGCGTTACGGTCATCTGTCCGGGGTTCGTCCGCAGCCGGATGACCGCCGTCAACCGGTTCCCGATGCCGTTCCTGATGGATACCGACCGCGCCGCCGTCCGCATCCGGAAGGGTCTGGAGCGCGATCGGGCCCGCATCTCTTTTCCGTGGCCTCTCGCTGCCGCGATCTGGCTGCTCGCCGCCCTGCCGCCGGGAGCGACCGACCGTCTTTTGGGTCGGCTACCCGCCAAGGGATCGGCCGAGTAGCAGCCCGGCCGGGCCTTGCTAGTCGCCAGCGGAAGTCCCAGACCTTCGCAGCTTGCGCCAACGCGCCACATTGCGGTTGTGGCCGGCGAGCGTTTCAGCGAAGGCGTGGCCGCCGCTGCCGTCGGCGACGAAGTAGAGGTAGTCGGTCTCGGCCGGATTGAGCACCGCGGCAATCGAATCGCGGCCCGGATTGGCAATGGGCGCCGGGGGCAGTCCGCCGATCCGGTAGGTGTTGAACGGGCTCTCGACCTTCAGGTCTGCCCTGGTCAGGCGACGCCCGAGCTCGTCTTTGCCTTCGGTAAGACTGAAGATCACCGTCGGGTCGGACTGCAGCGGCATGCCGCGCCTCAGGCGATTGATAAAGACGGAAGCCACCACCGGCCGCTCCTCGGCCAGCGTGGTCTCCTTTTCCACGATGGAGGCGAGAATGAGCGCCTCTTCGGGATTGTCGAGGGGCAACCCCTCCACGCGCGCGGTCCAGAGTTCTTGCAGTGTGCGTTCCAGCGCGGCCGACATGCGGTCCAGCAATTCGCGTCGGCTGTCGCCGCGCGCATAGTGATAGGTCTCCGGAAGCAGGCTCCCCTCGGGCGGAACCTGTTCGATCTCGCCGACCAGGCCTTTAGTGCCGTTGATCAGTTCGACCACCGCCGTCGAGGTGAGTCCCTCCGGTACAGTCAAGGCGTGCAGCACCGTGCGGCCGGAGACCAGGAGATCGGCCGCCTGCTTCATCGACATTGCGGGCGTGAAGCGATACTCGCCGGCCTTCAGCGAACGCGCCTGGCCGTCGAGGCGCACGGCGAGCCGGAAGAGAAGCGGCCGGTCGATCACGCCTGCCTCGGCCAGACGTCTCGCGATCTCCTCGAGGTCCGCGCCGCGCGGTATCTCGACGACGGTTTCCTCGTCCAGAGGCCCCGGGCCTTCGTAGCGCTCGACCGCGACCTTGACCGCCACGGCTGCGAGGACCGCAACGACCAGAACCAGAAGGGCGGCGATCCGAAGGCTGCGCACCGGCGGCCGGCCCCTCCGCCTACTGCAGGTTGGCCAGGACCAGGCTGGCGTTGGTGCCGCCGAACCCGAAGGAGTTGGACAGGGCCGCGCGGACCGGCCTCTCTTTGGCCTCGCCCGGCACCAGGTCGATGCCCTCGCAGCCGGACGACGGGTTATCGAGGTTCAGTGTCGGCGGAACGACGCCATCGCGCAGCGCGAGGATCGAGAAGATCGCCTCGACCGCGCCCGCCGCCCCCAGCAGGTGGCCGATCGCCGATTTGGTCGAAGACATGCTCAGCTCGGCGGCATGGCTGCCGAACAGACGCCGCACCGCACCGTGCTCGATCTCGTCGCCGAGCGGCGTGGAGGTGCCGTGAGCATTGATGTAGTCGATGTCCTCCGGGTTGAGGCGCGCGCGCTTGAGGGCGGCACGCATCGACCTGTAGGCGCCGCTGCCGTCCTCCGAGGGTGCTGTGATATGATACGCATCCCCCGACATGCCGTAGCCGACGACCTCGGCATAGATCTTAGCGCCGCGCCGCCTGGCATGCTCGAGCTCTTCCAGGACCACGATGCCCGCCCCTTCGCCGATCACAAAGCCGTCCCGATCCCGGTCCCACGGCCGGGAGGCGCGCTCGGGGGTGTCGTTGAAGTGGGTCGAGAGGGCGCGCGAGGCACAGAAGCCGGCGACGCCGATCCGGCAGACCGCCGCCTCCGCGCCGCCCGCGACCATGACGTCGGCATCTTCGAGCGCGATCATCCGGCTGGCGTCACCAATGGCATGCGCGCCGGTGGAGCAGGCCGTAACCACCGCGTGATTCGGCCCTTTGAAGCCGTAGCGGATGGAGACCTGGCCGGATACCAGGTTGATAAGCGCCGCCGGAATGAAGAACGGAGAGACACGGCGCGGGCCGCGATCGGCGAGGACCGTCGCGGTCTCGTGAATCGTCTCGAGCCCGCCGATGCCCGAGCCGATCAGCACCCCGGTGCGCTCACGCGCTTCCTCGTCTTCGGGCACCCAGCCGGCATCGGCGATGGCCTGGCCCGCCGCCGCCATGCCGTAGATGATGAAGCGGTCGGACTTGCGCTGCTCTTTGGGCTCCATGTAGTCGTCGGCGTTGAACAGGCCCTCGGCGGTCTCCCCGCTTGGAACCTGGCCGGCGACCTTCGACGGCAGGTCGGAGACGTCGAAATTCTGGATCGCCCGGATGCCGGACTTTCCGGCGATCAGGCGCTGCCACGTCGGCTCGACGCCGCTGCCCAGTGGCGTAACCAGGCCGAGTCCTGTAACGACGACGCGTCTCATGCTGACAACTGACCGAGTCCGGGCGCGGACGGCAAGCCGGCCTCCGGGCCGAGGGGTCCGACCCCAATCAGGTCAGGAGTTGTCCTGGATAAACTTGATCGCATCCTGAACGGTCACGATCTTCTCGGCGGCGTCGTCGGGAATCTCGCAGCCGAACTCCTCCTCGAATGCCATCACGAGTTCGACGGTATCGAGCGAATCGGCGCCCAGGTCGTCGATAAAGCTGGCATTCTCCGTCACCTTGGAGTCCTCGACGCCAAGGTGCTCGACGACGATGGCCTTCACGCGCTCCGCAATATCGTTGCTCATGGCTTTGGTCCTTAGATCTTCGTTAGTGCGAAAGGAAACCCCTACGCTCCCGGCTGTGCCGCCGACCCGGCCCGAACGCAAGAACTCCGGAGCGCGGTCCCGATTATCTTCGTGAACACCGTCCTACCTGGCCCACTCGATTTACCGAACGTCGACCTGCCCATTCGATCCGTTTACTGGCCTGGGGCCGAATGGCCGATGGGACGCATTGCACGGTTCGGGAGAATTTGGTCGGAGAGGCGGACAGCAGGCTTGGACGTTTGCCTCTCAGCATCGCTGATCGGCTCGAAAGCGAGGCCTCTTATCATAGTTATTTCGGATTTGCCAACGCCTTGGCCGTCGCCTCCCGGCGCCCTCGCCGCGCCGCCCCCAACGGCCTTATATCATGGCCATTCCCCCGTTCACATGCAAGGTGTGCCCCGTTACGTAAGCTGCCTCATCGCTTACCAGATAGACCACGCTCGCCGCGACATCCGCGGGCGTGCCGAGACGCCCCGCCGGCACCGCCGCCAGGAGCTTCTCGCGCTGCTGTACGGAGAGGGCATCGGTCATCGCGGTCTCGATGAAGCCGGGGGCGACACAATTGACCGTGATTCCGCGACCGGCGACTTCCTGGGCCATGGCTTTCGAGAAGCCGATCATGCCGGCCTTGGCGGCCGCGTAGTTCGCCTGACCGGCGTTGCCGGTGACGCCCACGATCGATGCGATGCCGACGATGCGGCCCCAGCGCCGTTTCATCATGCCGCGCAAGGCCGCGCGGGCGAGGCGGAACTGCGCAGTCAGGTTGACGTCGATCACCCGCTGCCAGTCCTCGTCGCTCATGCGCATGGAGAGATTGTCGCGCGTCAATCCGGCATTATTCACCAGGATATCGAGCTGGCCGAGCGCCTCATCCGCCCGTTTGGCGAGGTCGGCCGTCGCCGCCGCGTCGGACAGGTCGCAGGTGATCACATGGCTGCGCGCGCCCAGCACCCCGGCCAGCGCCTCCAGCGCATCGCGCCGGGTTCCAGACAGTGCCACGGCTGCTCCCCGGGCGTGCAAAGCGCGCGCGATCGCCCCGCCTATTCCGCCCGAGGCGCCCGTCACCAGCGCGCCCCGTCCCGTAAGATCGAACATGTTGTTCCCCTTCACTTGGGCCGATCCCGTCGGCCGGCGAACTCGCCTAAAGCGAGTTGAGCAGCGCTTCGACCTCCTCGGGGGTACCGACCGACTGGGCCGCCAACTCCCGATCGATGCGCTTGACCAGGCCGGCAAGAACCTTCCCCGCGCCGACCTCGCAGATCCGCTCGACCCCCCGTTCGCGCAGGGTCAGGATGGACTCCCGCCAGCGCACCATGCCCGTCACCTGCTCAACGAGAAGCCGGCGGATGGCGTCGGGATCTATGGCCACCTCGGCCGTCACGTTGGCGATGAGCGGAACAAGCGGCGCCTTTATGGTAATCCCGGCCAATGCCTCGGCCATGACGTCGGCGGCCGGCGCCATGAGCGCGCAGTGAAAGGGCGCGCTGACCGGCAGCATGACTGCCCGCCGAATGCCGCGCGCCGTGGCGATCTCGATCGCCCGCTCGACGGCCGTGCGATGGCCGGACAGCACAACCTGTCCTGGCGCATTGTCGTTGGCCGGCGCGCAGACCTCCTCGCCGCCGGCGGCCTCGACCGCGATTTCCCGCGCGACCTCGAGATCGGCGCCGAGAAGGGCCGCCATCGCGCCCTCGCTGACCGGCACCGCCGACTGCATCGCCTGGCCGCGGCGTCGCAGCAGCCGTGCGGTGTCCGCGATCTGGAGAGCGCCCGCGGCGGCCAGTGCCGAATACTCGCCGAGCGAATGGCCGGCGACGAAATCGACCTTGTCCGAAAGGGCGAAACCCGCCTCCTGCTCGATCGTGCGCACCGCGGCCAGCGAGACCGCCATCAAGGCGGGCTGGGCGTTCTCGGTCAGGGTCAACTCGTCTTCGGGACCTTCGAAAGCGAGCCGGGACAGGTGCACGCCGAGCGCATCGTCGACCTCCTCGAACACCAGCCGCGCGGCAGGAAAGGCCTCCGCCAGGGCGCGCCCCATGCCGACCGCCTGCGACCCCTGCCCTGGAAAGACGAAGGCGAGGCTCATGGCTGTCTGTCACTCCTGCACAGGTGATCTGAAATCTGGGCCGCGACGGAGAGGGCAACGGCCCCGCAGGTCCTTGCAACGGCTAGAAAGCGCGCCCACAAACACCGAGTCGCCGGCCCCTGTCAAGCGCAGGCGGACCCTCTCCTCGGCACCGGACGGCCGTCGCCCGGGACGCGCCGCGCCGGCTCTCTCCGACCGGTGCCGGGCAGGCAGCGGATGCCCCCGAGTCCTGCGCGTACCGGGGCTTGCACGGCAGGCCCGCTCGTGTATAGTCCGCCCGCTTCGCGCCGCGGCAGTGCCTGCGAAGGCCAATTTTTTCGTTGCCGCGTCATATAGCTCCTTGCCGGCCCTGGTCACGCGGACAGGAGGGGTCGGCTAGGGCCGGGCGGCTGGCCCGGAAGGCGGTGCGCCGCCGGTTCGGAAACAGCGCCGGTCCGTTAACAGCCGTAAGGAGTGCCTTGAATGGCCTACTACGAGTGCGTGTTCATCGCACGGCAGGACATTGCCGCCAATCAGGTCGAATCCCTGGTTGCGGACCTGTCCAGGATCGTCGCCGACAACGGTGGCAGTGTCACCAAGAACGAATACTGGGGCCTGCGCTCCCTGGCCTACCGCATCAGTAAGAATCGCAAGGGCCACTATGCGCTGCTCAACCTGGACGCGCCGCCGGCCGCTGTCCATGAGCTGGAGCGCAACATGCGCCTCAACGAGGATGTTCTGCGCTACCTGACCGTGCGGGTCGACGAGCTCGAAGAGGGTCCGTCGATCGTGCTGCAGGCGAGAGAGGAGCGCGGCCGCGGCGACCGGGGCGGGCGTCGGGGCCGCGGCGACCGGGGTGATCGTGGTGACCGGGGTGACCGCGGCAGCCGCGGCGGTGGTCGCGAGGGCGGCGGTCAGAACGCTGAACGAGAAGGAGCTACGTCATGACCGTTCGTGTCGTCAGCCAGGGGGTCGGCGTGCGGCGCCCCTTCTTCCGCCGCCGCAAGAGCTGCCCGTTCAGCGGACCCAATGCGCCGAAGATCGATTACAAGGACGTTCGCCTCTTGCAGCGCTTCGTGTCGGAGCGCGGGAAGATCGTTCCTTCGCGCATCACGGCGGTGTCGGCCAAGAAGCAGCGCGAGTTGGCGCGCGCGATCAAGCGCGCGCGCTACATGGCCCTGCTGCCGTACGTGGTCAAGTAGCTCCGCCGCGGCGCCCCCCGACGACGGCCTGGCGGCATGAGGAACTGGCTCGTTCCCGCCGCGGGCGGCGTTCTTTCGGCGCTGCCGCTGGCGCTGGCCCTGGCCGCGCCCAGCGGCCTGTTCTTCGCGCTGCTGGTGCCTCTGCCCTTGTTCCTGGTCGGGCTGTGGGGCGGCGCGCAGATGGCGGCCGTGTCGAGCGTTGTCAGCGGCCTCATCCTGCTGGCCACGGGCGGCTTCGCCTTGCTGCTTGGCGCGCTGATCGTGCTGTTCGGTCCGGTGGTGCTGCTCACCCGTCAGGCCCTGCTGTCGCGCCCGGCCGCCGACGGCGGGGTGGAGTGGTATCCGGCCGGGTTGCTGGCGGCCTGGCTGACCGGGATCGGCTTGGTGTGGCTGGCGCTGATGGTCGCGCTGCTGCCGGCAGGGTCGGAAGCCGGACTGG
>CAZDBC010000099.1:0-9001 GCA_964503295.1 uncultured Kiloniellaceae bacterium
TGGCGCGCGCCCTGGCGCTCAACCCGCAGTTGATCGTCTGCGACGAGCCGGTCTCCGCCCTCGACGTCTCGATCCAGGCCCAGGTGCTCAACCTGCTGAAGGATTTCCGCGAGGAGCTCGACCTGACCTACCTGTTCATCAGCCACAACCTGGCGGTCGTGAACTACATCGCCGACCGCATCGCGGTCATGTGCCGGGGCCGTCTGGTCGAGCTGGCGCCGCGCGACAGCCTGTTCCGCAACGCAACGCATCCCTACACCAAGGCGCTGATCGCCGCCGTCCCAGAGCCCGACCCCCACAGCAAACTGGACCTGACCGCGCTGATGGGCGGGCGCCTGTCGGAGCCGGCGGAATGGCCGGCGCCCTTCACCGACGACGGCCAGAGCGAACTGCACATGGTGCCGGTCGGCAAGGGGCACTTCGTGCGCGCCTCCGCACGCCTGGCCAGGGAAGAGGGAGCGGTCGCCTGATGCCCGCCGCCATCCGCTCATGCTGACCTACTCGGTCCACCGCATCCTGATGATGATCCCGACCCTGCTCGCGATCAGCATCATCGTCTTTGCCATCATCCAGGCGCCGCCCGGCGACTACCTGGAAACCCACATGGCGGAGCTGCAGGCGCAGGGCGAGTCGGTTAGCCAGGAGCGCATCGCCTTCCTGCGCGAGCAGTACGGTCTCGACAAGCCGTTCCACGAGCAGTACCTGAGCTGGATCTGGGGCCTGCTGAACGGCGATCCGGGCTATTCCTTCGAATACCAGCTGCCGGTCAGCGAGGTGGTCGGCAGCCGGCTGTGGCTGACCTTCATCGTCGCCTTCACCACCATCCTGTTCACCTACGCGGTGTCCTTCCCGATCGGCATCTATTCGGCCGTGCGCCAGTACTCGCTCGGCGACTACACCCTGACCTTCATCGGCTTTCTCGGCCTCGCCACGCCCAACTTCCTGCTCGCGCTGGTGCTGCTCTATCTGGCCAACGTCTGGTTCGGCACCTCGATCGGCGGCCTGATGGATCCGCAGTACATCGATCAGCCCTGGAGCTGGGCCAAGTTCGGCTCGATTCTCGAGCACCTCTGGGTGCCGGTGGTGGTCATCGGCACTTCGGGCACCGCCGCGATGATCCGGCGGCTGCGCGCCAATCTGCTCGACGAGCTGCAGAAGCAGTACGTCGTGACGGCGCGCGCCAAGGGGCTCTCGCCGCTGCGCATCCTGCTCAAGTATCCGCTGCGCATGGCGGTCAACCCCTTCATCGCGGACATCGGCATGATCCTGCCGCAGGTCATCTCCGGCGCCGTGCTGGTCTCGGTGGTGCTCGACCTGCCGACCACGGGACAGATGCTGCTGCGCGCGCTGCAGAGCCAGGACATGTACCTGGCCGGCTCGTTCCTCATGTTCGAGGCGTCGCTGGTGGTGGTCGGGG
Source organism: uncultured Kiloniellaceae bacterium (assembly GCA_964503295.1). Taxonomy (GTDB): domain Bacteria; phylum Pseudomonadota; class Alphaproteobacteria; order Kiloniellales; family Kiloniellaceae; genus CAZDBC01. Next base: position 1,418 of record CAZDBC010000099.1, read on the forward strand.
TGTTCCTGTCGGACCTTGCGCTGGCCTGGCTCGACCCGCGCATCCGCCTGGGCGGGGGGGCGACCAAATGACCGACGCCACACGCGGCGGCCGGGAGCGCGGGAACGGCCCGCTGTCCGACGACACCCTGGCCGGCCACTACGTCAACCCGGCGCCTTTCGATCCGCAGCGTATCGAGGCGCTCACGCCCGAACAGGAGGCCTACTACAGCGCGTCCCAGTGGCGCATCATGTGGTGGCGGTTCAAGCGGCACAAGCTGGCGCTCGTGTCGGGCATCCTGCTGCTCGCGGTCTATCTGGCGATCGTGATCTGCGAGCTGATCGCGCCCTACAACCTGCACAGCCGCCACACCGATTTCATCTACGCGCCGCCGCAGCAGATCCGCTTCTTCCACGAAGGCGAGTTCATCGGTCCCTACGTGTTCGGCTTCGACTTCAAGCTCAACATGGAGAACCTGCAGCGCGAGTACACGCCCAATCCGGACAAGGTGCAGCCCCTGCGCTTCTTCTGCCGCGGCGATTCCTATCAGTTCTGGGGCCTCTTCGATGCCGACTTCCATTTCGTCTGTCCGGCCGAGGGCGGAACCTTCTTCGCCTTCGGCACCGACAGGCTCGGCCGCGACGTGCTCAGCCGGATCATCTACGGCGCGCGCATCTCCATGACCATCGGCCTGATCGGCGTTACCATCAGCTTCCTGCTCGGCGTGATCATCGGCGGCCTGGCCGGCTACTACGGCGGGCTGTTCGACAACATCACCCAGCGCACCATCGAGGTAATCCGTTCGTTCCCCGAGATCCCGCTGTTCATGACGCTCTCGGCGCTGCTGCCGCCGACCTGGAGTCCGATCGCGGTCTTCGCCGGCATCTCGGTCATCCTCGGCCTGCTCGACTGGCCGGGGCTCGCGCGCGCGGTGCGCTCCAAGCTGCTGTCGCTGCGCGAGGAGGACTTCACCACCGCGGCCCAGCTTATGGGCGCGTCGCCGGCGCGCATCATCGGGCGCCATCTCCTGCCCAGCTTCACCTCGCACCTGATCGCCTCGGTCACCCTGGCCATCCCGACCATGATTCTGGGCGAGACGGCGCTCAGCTTCCTCGGCCTCGGCCTGCGCCCGCCGGTCACCTCGTGGGGCGTACTGCTCAACGAAGCGCAGAACATCAACGTGGTGGCGCTCTATCCCTGGCTGATGCTGCCAGTGGTCCCGGTCATCGTCGTGGTGCTCGCGTTCAACTTCCTGGGTGACGGGATGCGCGACGCGGCCGACCCCTACAGCTGACGGCACGGCAGCGCGTCAGTCGGCCAGCACCACGAGTTCGAGCGTGCCGGCGACGCCGGCGATCCGGCTCCCCGAGAGGGGATGGCGGGCGGATGGCGGGCGATATCCCTGGCGCACCGCGAGGTCGTAGGTCGTCCTGTCGCACAGCGCCCGCACGCCGGCCGCCTTGTTGTGCTTCTCGAGCTTGGCCGCCAGGTTGACCGCGTCGCCGATCACCGTGTACTCGAGCCGGTCCTGGTCGCCGACTGCGCCGAAAACGACCGGTCCGGAGGCCACCGCCCCGTTGACCTCGGGGGCAACCTCGCCCTTGTCGCGGCGCGCCCGCCGCCAGCGCGCCGCCTCGTCCATCACCGCGTCGAGTGCGCGCAGCGCGTCGGCGGCATAGCTGCCCGAGGGGCGTACCGCACCGAATGTCGCCATGATGCCGTCGCCGAGGAACTTGTCGACCGAGCCGCCATGGGCACGGATCACCGGCACCAGCCGGCGCTGATAGTCCGACAGCAGAGCCATGACCTCGTCCGGCGCGATGCGCTGGGAGATCGGGGTGAAACCGCGCAGGTCGAGGTTCATCACTGCGGCCGGGCGCAGTTCGCCGCTGCCTGCGGTGATGGTCTGATCCGCGACCTTGATGCGCGCCGCCACCTCGGGCGCGAAGAAGCGCGACAGCTCCTGCGCGGCGGCCTGCTCGGCGACCGCGCGGACCAGCAGCCGCCGGCCGCGCAGGAGGGCAATGGCGATGATCAGGCTGACCACGAGGATCGAGATGATCTTGTCGAACTCCGCGCCGATCAGCACCGAGTTCGAGGTCATGTAGGCGACGTAGTCGCGCGTGATCATGCTGTCCGAAGGATCGGCATAGATGACGTACAGCACCATGAGGCCCCACATGAGCGAGGCAACGACGCCGGCCAGCAGCACGAAACGTGGGTCGAAACGCAGCGCGCGCAGGGCGATGAAGATGAAGACATAGAGCAGGGTCGGCGACTTCAGGTAGAACGAGGCCGGTTGCATGTACTGGATGTGGAAGCTCCAGATCAGCCCCATCAGCAGCGCCATGTCGAAAAAGACCGAGAGCGCCAGAGACCAGTCCGGCAATCGCCGCATATGGGACCAGACCACGCGGATAAGGGTCAGCACGAGATAAACCGCAAGCACCCAGGGCACCGGCGTGAACTCGAGCTCTTGCAGATAGGGCTTGGGCGAGACCAGGTAGAGCGCGCCGAAGGTCAGGACGACGGCGAGCTGGATCCAGGAGATGATCCGCTCGGTGCTGTTCTCTTGCGCCTGCAGCACCTCGCGCAGGCGCGGCGGCAGCTGCTCGGCGCCGCTGCTGAACAGCCAGGCCCACGGGCGGCGGGGTGCTGCCGCGCGCTGCGCCGCCTCGTTCGCCTCGGGCAGGCCGTCGACGCCGGGCCGGCCCTTGACCGAACGGCCCGGCGATGTCGTCTCGGTCATGGCAACATCGTCTCCCTCGCCCAAGCGGCATGATAGAAGATCTTCCGGTCACGACGGCTCAGTTTTGCGTGAAGCGCCGGCGAGGTCACGGCGCCCGACCGCCGTCCTCCTTGCGCAACCAGAACGCGGATTCGCGGGCGCCGGCGGGCAGCGGCAGGCGGGCCGCCGCGCCGGCCGCGATCGCATCCGCCATGCGCGTGGCAACGTAGTGGCTGGCGAACACCGCTCGCCAGCCGCCGCCGGCCAGCAGTGCGAGAACGCCCTGCTGCTCGTTGTAGCCGCGCCAGGCCCACTCGGCCGGATAGTCGTCGGGCAGGAAGATGTCGTGAAACTGCACCAGGACGCCGGCCGGCAGGGCCGGCAGCACCCGGCCAAGCAGGTCGTCGACGTCGCTGCCCGGAACCAGAAGATGGCTTGAATCGATCAGCAGGAAGTCGCCGGCGCCAAGCTCGGCCAACTCTGCCGGCTGCGCAGGTGCGGCCTGCGCCAGGCGGGCCGCGAGCGTGCAGCGGTGCAGCGCGACGCCCAGACCGGCGAGATCGGCCCGGGGTGCCGGATCGATCGCCGTGATGGTGCAGTCGAAGCCGCCGTCGACACGGGCGCGGGCCAGGAAGCGGGTCGAATGGCCGGCGCCAATCTCGACGACGCGGCGCGGCTTCAGGCGACGCATCAGCGCATAGGCGGCGGCGGCATCGAGACGCGGGAACCAGTCCTGCTCAAAGCGGGGTTCGGGCGGAGGGCCGCCAAGGCCGGCGAGGTCGCCCGCGAGCTCGTCAATCCAGCCAAGGACCTTCCGGAACGCCGGCGCCTCGTCGGCCAGCATGACCTCGAGCGCGGCGTAGGGCCGGCGGCTCGCCGGCGCCGGCAGGCTGGCGGCATAGCGATAGGGCAGGAAGAAGCCGCGCGGCCGGCCGAGCAGGGTCAGCACGCCGAGCCAGGTTCGCCGAACCCGCCCGCGCCAGGACATGGTCCCCGTCACGGCCGCCTCGCGGTCGCTGCGGCGAGCGCTGAGCGGAACGACGCGGCGATCAGGGGCTCAGCACCAGGCCTTCGCGGGCAACGACCGTACCGGGCCGGCCGGCCTCGGCCTCCGCCGCGACGCGGTCCATGAAGTCGTCGTCGTGCGAGGGATCGTGGTGGAACAGGACCAGGCGCTTCGCGCCGGCCGCGTCGCACAGCTTCGCCCCTTCATGCCAGGTGGAGTGGCCCCAGGAGCGAAAGCGCGGGTATTCCTCGGGCGTGTAGGCGCTGTCGTAGATCACCAGATCGGCGCCTTCGATCAGGGCCAGGATGTCGGCGTTCAGACGATCCGGCTGATGCTCGGTGTCGGTCACGTAGCAGATCGCCTTGCCGCCCCAGTCGACCCGGTATCCGGTCGCGCCGTTAGGGTGGTTCAGCGGCGCCGTGCGCAGCTTGATGCCCGGTCGCGCCTCCAGCGTCTCGCCGGCGGCGAAATCATGGTAGGAGGCATTTGCCGCGAAGATCTTCGGCGGCACGGGGAACAGCGGCTCGGCCATGAACTGGCACAGCACGTCGTGCAGGTTGTACTCCGGCTGAAGGTTGCCGGCCCAGATGCGGACCCGGTTGTGGGGTTTGAAAAGCGGCGCGAAGAAAGGCAGGCCGACGATGTGATCGTGGTGGCAGTGGGTAAGGAAGAGGTCGATCTCGGCTGCGTCCGGACCCATCAAGGTCTTGCCGAGCGGGCGCAGACCCGAACCGGCATCGAAGATCAAGAGGTGCCCGCTGCAGCGCACCTCGAGGCAGGAGGTGTTCCCGCCGTAGCGCAAATAGTTGTGCCCGGGGCAGGCGATCGAACCGCGCACACCCCAGAAACGCACGTAGAAATCCCCGTGATCGGACAATCAAGCGATCCCCGCGGCTGTCCCGCTCTCAGCGGTCCCCGACCCCCGACGCCGCCGATCCGGCGGGCGAAACTCCGGGAGCGCCGCGCCCGTTTTCGGGCGGCTCAGATTAAGCAACCCGACGGCGCGACCCAATCAAATTCCGCGGCTTCGAGCAAGCCGGCGCGGCCCCCGGCCCTGGCTCTCAGGGTATCAGGCGATAGCCGCCGGGCTCGGTGACCAGGATGCGCGCATTCGAGGGGTCGGGCTCGATCTTCTGGCGCAGTCGATAGACATGAGTCTCAAGCGTATGGGTCGTGACGCCGGCGTTATAGCCCCAGACCTCGCCGAGCAGCGTTTCGCGCCCGATGACCGCGGCGCCGCTGCGGTAGAGAAACTTGAGAATCGACGTCTCCTTCTCGGTAAGGCGCACCTTCTGCTTCGTCTCGCCGTGAATCAACAGCTTGGCGCTCGGCCGGAAGGTGTAGGGCCCGATGGTGAAGACCGCGTCCTCGCTCTGCTCGTGGGTGCGCAACTGGGCGCGCAGCCGGGCCAACAGCACGCCCAGCCGGAACGGCTTGGTGACGTAGTCGTTGGCGCCGGAGTCGAGCGCCAGGATGGTATCGGCGTCGGACTCGGCTGCCGTCAGCATGATGATCGGCGTGGCGACGCCATTGCGCCGCAAGAGACGGCAGACCTCCCGCCCATCCATGTCGGGCAGGCCGACATCGAGCAGTATGGCATCGAAGTGGTTCCCTTTGACCGCCTCGAGGGCCGCCGCACCGCTCCCCGCCTCAGCGGTTTCGAATTCCTCGTGGAGACGCAACTGCTCGCCGAGCGATTCACGCAGGGCGCGGTCGTCATCGACCAGGAGCACCCGTTTGCCGCCACCGGCCAGGTTCTTCACCGTCTTGGCCTCATTCAGCCTCATCCAACCCAGCGCCCCTCAACCGAATGTCACATAACACCGGCTCCGGGCCGGTTCAAGCCGAGCCCCAAACGGGCGGCGCCTCGGTCAGCACGAGTTCGCGCACGGCGGCAAAGAGCGGATGGTCGGCTTCGCCCAGGGCATCGATGGCCGAGAAATGCTGCCGGCCGAGCAGCCCGACCTCGCCGGCCGGCAGGCCGCGCCCGCGCCAGGCCGCAACGAGCTCGGCCTGCTGGCGCAGGAACTCCTCGGTCTCCTGGTCGCCGACCGCGCAGATCAGCGGACCCGCCCGGTCGGGCAGCCGGCGCGCCGGGCTGCAGACGGCAACCGCGGCCTCGTCCAGCCCGAGCACGGCATTGTGATAGCTGAGGCGGACCGGCTCCAGGTCATAGACGCCCGAGACCGAACAGGCCCCCTTGACCAGCTCCGCGGGCAGCGGTCCGCCCTCGCCGGGTGCCTCGGCAGCCCAGTCCGTGATCAGGGCCATGACGGCGAGATGGCCCCCCGCCGAATGGCCGGCGACGAAAATGCGCTCGCGGTCGAAACCGTACCCCTCGGCGGCGCGGTAGAGCCAGCCCAGGGCGCGGCGGATCTGGGCGACCATTTCGGGCAGCGTCGCGGACGGCGCCAGGTCGTAATTGAGCGCGGCATACCAGATGCCGCTGTCGAGGAAGGCCGGCGCCAGATAGGTGAAGTCGCCCTTGTCCAGGCTCTGCCAGTAGCCGCCGTGGATGAAGGCGAGCAGGGGCCGGCCGGCGCCCTCCGCCGGCGCGAAGAGGTCGAGCCGCTCGCCCGGCCGCCTGCCGTAGGCGACATCGATCCAGCCGCCGAGCCGGCCGCGCAGGACGGCGCTTTCCCGGGCCCAGCGGGCGAAGTACTCGGCGTGCTCCGGCCAGCGGGCACGCAGATTGAGCTGCCGGTCGAGCTCGGCCCGGTCGTAGTCGCGGTAGATCGCCTGTCGTGTCATGGCCATTCCCCCACCTCGCCGTCCGCCGCCCCAAAAGCCCCAGGGGTCCCGGCTTTGTCAATGGCCGGCGCCGGCCCCATATCAGTTCCGAGGACAGCGGGTCCGGCGCCGCCGCGCTTGCTTGACGGCCCGCAAGGCGCCGCCTAAGACCCCCGCAGTTGCGAACAGAGTCAACGTGCTCCGATGAACGAGCTTCCCCTCTCGAGCCCCGGCCGGACCGGCCAGGCCGCGGCGCCGGCCGATGACGCCGGATCCGACCCGGAGGTCGTCGCCGCAGTGGAACGAGCCTGCGCCGCCCTGCGCGCCGGCACCCCGGTCCTGCTCGAGGGCGACGACGGCCGGGAAACGCTGCTGGCCGCCGCGGAGACCCTAGATGACCCGCAACTCGACCGGTTGGCGAGGCTGTCGGGCGGCGGGCCTCTGCTGCTTCTGCTGACCGCCCGGCGCGCTGCCGCCCTGGGCCTGCGGGACCCTGGCTGGTCCGGCGACGAGGCGGCGGCCGTCTCCCTCTCGGCGGCGGGCTGCGACGCCGCGCGGATCGCCGCCCTGGCCGACCCGACCCTGCTGCCGAGTGCCGACGCAGCGGGACTGCAGGATCTTCGACAGGCGGTTCGCCAGGCCGCCCTGGCGCCCGGCTTGGCGTCGGCGGCGATCGATCTCGCCAAGCTGGCCAAGCTTTTGCCGGCTGCGCTCCTCGCGCCCATCGGCGCCACGGCCGGAAGGGCCGCCGCGGGACTGGGCCTGCCGGCGGTCAGCGTTGGCGCCGTCGCGGACTACCGCTTCGCCAGCGTGCGCAGCCTGGTTCGCGTGACCGAGGCGACGGTCCCGCTCGACGGTGCCGAGGACGCGCGCCTCGTCGCCTTCCGCCCGCGCGACGGCAGCAGCGAGCACCTCGCCGTCGTGATCGGCGCGCCATCCGCCGACCGGCCCGTGCTGCTGCGCGTTCATTCCGAGTGCTTCACCGGCGACTTGCTGGGCAGCCTGCGCTGCGACTGCGGCGACCAGCTGCGCGGGGCGATCCGCGCGATCAGCGCCGAGGGGGCCGGGGTGCTGCTCTATCTGAGCCAGGAAGGACGGGGCATCGGCCTGGTCAACAAGCTGCGCGCCTACCGCCTGCAGG
>CAZDBC010000100.1:0-1702 GCA_964503295.1 uncultured Kiloniellaceae bacterium
ACCCTGCAGCGGGTCAGGGAGCGCGGTTATCGACCCGCAGGCAATTAACTAACCGAATAGTTAAAGAAGGCCCTGCGCTCGGAAGCTCAGGTGCCCGGCGCGCGCGATTACGACATGGTCGTGCACGGCGATCCCGAGATTGCCTGCGGCGTTTAAGATCTCCCGGGTCATGGCGATATCGGCCTGAGAGGGCGCCGGGTCGCCCGAGGGATGATTGTGCACCAGGATCAGCGCCGAAGCGCCGAGCTCGAGTGCCCGTTTCACGACCTCACGCGGGTAGACCGGCGTGTGGTCGACGGTGCCGCGCTGCTGGACTTCATCCGCAATCAAACGGTTTTTCTTGTCCAGGAACAGCAGCCGGAACTGCTCGACTCCGTCGTGTCCCATGGCGATGCGGCAGTAGTCGATCAGGGCGCTGCCGGACGAGATGACCGGCCGATCGACCAGGGCGCTGCGCGCCAGGCGCCGGGCCGCCTCGGGCACGATCTTGAGCGCCGCGACCGAGGCGTCGCCCATGCCCTCGACCCGGGCGAGGTCGTCCGGAGGGGCGGTCAGGACGTTGGCCAGGCTGCCGAAGCGCGCGAGCAGGCGTTTGGCAAGGGGCTTGGTGTCGCCGCGCGGCTGAGCGCCGAACAGCAGGAACTCTATGATCTCGTAATCGCTCAGCCCCGCGGCGCCATGCTCGAGCAGCCGGCGGCGCAAGCGGGCACGATGGCCGTGAAAATGCGGCCGGTCGCTCACTGCGGCCGACTCCCGCGGCGGTCAGGGAAGATAGGGCGGGAAGGTGTAGCCCTTGGGCGAGAGCGTGAAGATCTCATGGCCGGTCTCGGTCACGCCGAGCGAATGCTCGAACTGGGCCGACAGTTTGGTGTCGCGGGTCACCGCGGTCCAGCCGTCCTGCAGGATCTTCACCTCGAACTTGCCGGCGTTGATCATGGGCTCGATGGTGAAGAACATGCCCGGCCGCAGGGTCAGGCCGGTGCCCGGCTTGCCGTAATGCAGCACGCTCGGCGCCTGGTGAAAGCTCTGGCCGAGCCCGTGGCCGCAGAAATCGCGAACGACCGAGAAGCGGTTCTTTTCGGCGTGCCGCTGGATCGCGTGCCCGACATCACCCAGGGTGGCGCCCGGTTTCACCTGCTCGATGCCCAGCATCATGCATTCGTAGGTCACCTCGACCAGGCGGCGCGCCTTCACGCTCGGCTGACCGACGTAGAACATGCGGCTGGTATCACCGTGCCAGCCGTCCAGGATCACGGTCACGTCGATGTTGAGAATGTCGCCGTCGGACAGGCGCTTCTCGGGGCTCGGGATGCCGTGGCAGACGACGTGGTTGACCGACGTGCAGATCGATTTCGGGTAGCCGCGGTAGTTCAACGGGGCCGGAACCGCGCCGTGCGAGGTGATGTATTCGTGGCACAGGCGGTCGAGTTCCTCGGTCGTCACGCCGGGTTCCAGATAGGGCGTGACGAAGTCCAGGGTCTCGGCCGCGAGGCGGCCCGCGGCGCGCATGCCGGCGAAGGCGGCCTCGTCGTGGATGATGATCCTGCGGTCTTCCTGGCTGACGGCCATGGGCCTCGATTGTCGCTGTTCGGGTGACGGGAGACGGCGCCCGTTCGCCGATCTGGCAATAGAGTAAGCGGCTTCAAAGGGCAAGAGCCAGCGGCCGCCTGAGGTCGATCGCGGCCGGGCTGACGTCGCAATC
>CAZDBC010000100.1:1712-3615 GCA_964503295.1 uncultured Kiloniellaceae bacterium
GACCGCCTGCCATGGCGGCCTCGAGTTCCTGGGCGTAGACGGGATCGATGTCGGCGGCCACGGAAAGCCTGCTGCAGTCGGCACGCTGGACCAGGAAAAGCATCACCGCCCGGCCCCCGCTCGCCGCGACGGCCGCCAGCTCGGTGAGATGCTTGGCGCCGCGCGCGGTGACGGCATCGGGAAACTCGGCCAGCCCGCTTTCCCGCGAGAGGGTGACCGACTTGACTTCGACGTGGCACGAGGGGGACCCCGGTCCGCTGGCCGATGACCCCCTTTCCAGCAAAAAGTCGATCCGGCTGCCGCGTCCGTAGCGAACCTCGCGACGCACTCTGTCGTAGCCGGCGAGTTCGGGCACCCGACCGGCCGCGAGCGCCTCGGCGACGATGCGGTTGGCCTGGCCGGTGTTGATCCCGACCAGGCTGCCGGCCGCCTCGACCAGTTCCCAGGAATAGCGCAGTTTGCGCGCCGGATTGCCGGCCGGCGACAGCCATACCAGCGCGCCGGGCGCGGCCAGGCCCAGCATGGACCCTGGATTGGCACAGTGGGCGACGATCTCGCGGCCGTCCTCGAGGGCGACGTCGGCCAGAAAGCGCTTGTAGCGGCGCAGCAGGCGGCCGGCGCGCAGGGGATCCGGAAAGTGCATGAGGCCGGAGACTAACGGGGGCAAGCGGACGATCAAGCGCGTTGCCCGGATGCGACGGCTGGCAAGGGAACGCCGGATCGCTATATGAGAGGAATTCGGCGGTCAGCAGCACGAATCCGCAGATTACACGCGGAGCAAGGCGCCGAAGCGCCAGGTTTTGCTCGGGAATTGGCGTGCGATACTCTAAGGTGCCCGCTCGCAGGGCGGGTCTGGCCCAAGGCGGACCGTCGCGTCGGCGGCCACGGGAAAGAGCGATGATGGCAATGTTTCGGTTCTTGATCACGGCCCTGGCGGGGAGCCTGCTCCTCGCCGGCTGCACCTTCAGCACGGCCGACTGGTTTCGCGACGGCGGCAGCACCCGCGCCGCGGCGCCACCGCGTGCCCCGGCGCCGAGCCCTGCCCCAGCCGAGGACAGCGCGTCCGCGCCCGCCCCGGCCGGGACCTACCCCTATGGCACGGCGCGCAGCACGGCGCCCGCCGGCGCGGGGGCCGATCCCGTGATCGGGGAGCCGGCACCGGTCGTTCCGCCACAACCGGAGGGTCCGGTTCTGGTCAAGGCGCCCGATGGCAGTGTCTGGCGCGCGAGCGGGCGTGACAGCGAAGAGATGGAAGCCGCGATCGAGTCCTGCTATCGCTTCGCGGCCGCGCGCACGCGGCACGATCGTCGCGTCACCGATGACATTACGCGTGGGTCAGGCAACCTGCAGGACCGCTCGGAGTTCGGGCCGCTGCTGAGCAACGTCGAGACTTACGACCTGGAGCGCAGGCGGGAGAGCCTCTTCCGCGACTGCATGCGCAACCAGGGCTTCTCGCGCGGTTAGCCGCGGAACGACGGGCCAGGCGAGAGCGCCAGTCATGGGCCAAGCCGGATCGACCGAAGCGAATAGCCGCGACCGGCAGGACGCAGCCCCGCGGGGAAGCGTCGATCCGGCGCCACGCAGCGGCGGTTTGATTACCGCCTGCCTGCTTATAATCGGCAACGAGATCCTGTCGGGCCGGACCAGGGACGCAAATCTCGGGTTTCTTGGCGGTGCGCTCAACGAGATCGGCGTTCGCTTGATGGAGGCGCGCGTCATTCCGGACGACGAGGATACCATCGTCGCGACGCTCAACGAGGTGCGGAAGCGCTTCACCTACGTCTTCACGACGGGCGGTATCGGACCGACCCACGACGACATCACCTCGCCCTCGGTGGCCAAGGCTTTCGGACGGCCGTGGACTCTGCATCCCGAAGCGAAGGCCATCCTGGAGGCCCATTAT
>CAZDBC010000100.1:3635-6345 GCA_964503295.1 uncultured Kiloniellaceae bacterium
CCGGCATGCTGAACGAGGCCCGGCTGCGCATGGCGCATACGCCTGACGGGGCGGAGTTGATCGAAAATCCGGTCAGCAAGGCCCCCGGCTTCCGGATCGAGAATGTCTTCGTGCTGGCCGGAATTCCCAAGGTGATGCAGGCGCAATTCGCCAGCCTGCGCCACAGACTGGTCGGCGGACAGCCCTTGCGCTCGCGGTCGCTGAGGCTTTCCCTCGGGGAGGGAGCAGTGGCGGCCGAGTTGTCGGCGCTTCAGACCCGCTATCCCGAGGTCGAGTTCGGCAGCTATCCATTCCAGCGAGAAGGCGGTTTCGGTACCCGCCTGGTGATCCGCAGCGCCGACGAGGCGCAGCTCGCGCGCGCGGCGGCCGAGCTCGAGGCTCTGGCCGCGGCGCATGGCCAAGAGGGTGTCTGGGAGCCGTAATGACATCGGGAATGCCCGCGCAAGGCGGTGTCAGCTCGCTGCGCAGCCTGTCGCAGTGGAAGCCGGTGGTTTGCTACGAGGGGGTGTTCTCGCCCGAGGAGTGCTGGCGTATCCTCGGCTATTTCACCGAGCCGCAGACGGGAACCGTGGCCGGCCGGCACAACCCTGCGATCAGGCGCAGCGAGGTTCAGCGGCTGACACCTAATGAATCCAACCGCTGGCTGTACGAGAAGCTGGTCCAGCAGATCAGCACCATCAATCAGCTGCACTACGAGTTCGATCTGGCCGGTTTCACCGAGCCGCTGCAGTTGACCCGCTATGCCAGCGGCGGCTTCTACGATTGGCACCTGGACCTCGGCAACAACCGGGCCAGCATCCGCAAGCTCAGTTTCATCGTGCAACTTGTGGACGGAGCAACCTACGACGGCGGCGAGGTGGAGATCCGCAGCGGCAACCGTCCGATTACCCTGCCCAAGGGCCAGGGTACGATGGCTCTCTTTCCCTCCTATATCCTGCATCGCGTCAATCCGGTGAGCCGCGGCGTACGACAGTCGCTGGTCGGTTGGATCGGCGGACACCATCTGCGTTGAGGCGGCCGTTCCGGGCGGTGGCGCACGAGAGAGTCCGAGGTATGAGTGACAACGCCGAGAACGAACTCACGCAGTTGGGAACGGCGAGCGCGTTGCCCCGTGCTCCCGACGAGGCAATACTCGAATCGGTCGCCAATCCGCATCCGGGCACGCTCTATGTGGTGCGTTTTACCTGCCCGGAGTTCACCTCGATCTGTCCGATCACCGGACAGCCCGATTTCGCGCACCTGGTGATCGACTACGTGCCCGAAGACAGGATCGTGGAAAGCAAGTCGCTGAAGCTGTTCCTTGGCTCGTTTCGAAACCACGGCGCTTTTCACGAGGACTGTACGCTGGCTATCGCACAGCGCCTGATCGCGGCCATCGCCCCGAGGTGGCTGCGCATCGGCGGATATTGGTACCCGCGGGGCGGCATGCCGATCGACGTCTTCTACCAGTCCGGGCCGCCGCCCGAAGGGCTCTGGCTGCCCGACCAGGGGGTACCCGGCTATCGGGGCCGCGGCTGAGGCGCCGGGCCGCTTTTCGGACAACTTATGCTGGACGCCCGTCTGCGCCGCCTGATCGATCCGCCGCTCGACCGGATCGGCGCCCGGCTTGCGGAGGCCGGCGTGACCGCCAATGCGGTGACGGTTGCCGGCTTTCTATGTGGCCTCGCATCCTGGATGGCTCTGGCGTTTCAAAGTTATGGCCTGGCGCTGGCGCTGATCCTGCTGAATCGCCTGGCCGACGGGCTGGATGGCGCAATTGCCCGCCGGCAGGGGACAACCGATCTCGGCGGCTATCTGGATATCGTTCTTGATTTTCTGTTTTACGCGGGTGTCGTCTTCGCCTTCGCCCTTGGCCGGCCCGAACAGGCGTTGCCTGCGGCCTTTCTGCTGTTCAGCTTCGTCGGCACCGCGACCACCTTCCTTGCTTTCGCCATCTTCGCGGCCAAGCTGCGCATCACCACCGATCTGCGCGGACGCAAGTCGATCTATTATCTCGGCGGCCTGACAGAGGGCAGCGAGACCATCGCTCTGTTCGTGCTCATCTGCCTCTTTCCCAGCGCATTTGCCTGGTTCGCCTGGATCTTCGGTGGGCTCTGCTGGCTGACGGTTGCCGTACGCATCGATGCCGCGGTGCGTGCGCTGCACGCGGCGGAGAGCGCAAGCAAGGCGTCCGATCAGCGGTAGTTCGGATTGTCGAAGTCGGGCCGACAGCCGGCATCGCCAGATCGGCGGGGTGATATGACGAGGATGTCCTCAGCCAAGACCCTGGCAAGGATCCTCGGCCCGCTGAACGGGCAGAGCTCTGCCGAGCAGCGCTGCCGGTCCGTGGCCGGACCCAAAGCTGCCAAGCCCGGTATCCAGCCGCAGGTCGACTGCGCTGTGATCTGATGCCGCTCTGCTAGGGCTCCAGGTAGAAATGCTCGATCGGCTTGAGCTCGTCGTCGAGCCGATAGACCAGCGGCTTGCCGGTCGGGATCTCCAGGCCGGGAATGTCGTCGTCGGCGATGTTGTCGAGATGCTTGACCAGGGCGCGCAGGCTGTTGCCGTGCGCGCCGATCAGCACCTTTTCGCCCCGTTTGATGCGCGGCGCGATCTCGGTGTTCCAATACGGGAGGACCCTCGCGATCGTGTCCTTCAAGCTTTCGGTGCGCGGCAGTTCCTCCGGCTTCAGGTCCCGATAGCGCGGATCGCGGCCGGGAAAGCGCTCGTC